>CAZXNY010000349.1:0-3255 GCA_964642205.1 uncultured Caulobacteraceae bacterium | reverse complement strand
CACGGCTTCGCCGATGCAGATGCCGACGTCCTCGACGGTGTGGTGCATGTCGACATGGAGATCGCCCTTCGCCTGAACCTTGAGGTCGATCAGGCTGTGCTTGGCGAAGCTTTCGAGCATGTGGTCGAAGAAACCGATGCCGGTGGCGATCTCAGCCTTGCCGGCGCCGTCGAGATTGAGCTCGACGACGATCTTGGTTTCCTTCGTCTCGCGCTTCACAAGCCCGGCGCGCATGATTTCTCCGTTCGTCCTTCGTCAACGGTCATGAATGAAGTATTGACCGTGTCTTCGTTGAGGCCGGTTCAATAATATACACGCCTGCCTTTAGTCCATACTAACGTTTCACACGCAAAGGTCCGTGCTCAATTCGCAGAAGCAGCGGGCGGCTGTTTCTGCGCGGGAACGCGGCATGAGCGTGCGGCAGACAGTGGCGGGGAGGGGCGGCAAGCGGCTGGATCTGGCCGCGCGCGCGACGCTGTTCACCGTTCTGCTGGTCACCTTCATGGCCGCTGCGAGCGCGCTCGTGGCGCTCCACGTGCAGCAAGAAATCTCGATGCGCCAGGGCCGCCAGACGGGCGAGCAATTGGCGACGTTGCTCCGGCGCTACGTCGCCAACAGCGTGGCGACGCAGGATGCGGCCGCGCTCAACGGCATGATGGACCGGATCGCCGAGGTGCCCCACGTCGCGGGCGCCAGCGTGCTCGATCTCAGCGGCCGCAGTATCGCAAGCTTTGGCGGCGCGCTCAGTGAAGGCGAGCACCGCGCCGTCCGCACCGCGCTCTCAAGCCGCCAGAACGCAATTTTCACCAGCGCGGACGAAATCGCCGTCGCCGCGCCGGTGTTTCAAGAAGGCCGCCTCATCGGCTCGTTCGTGATCTTGATGTCGCGCCAGTCGCTTGCCAGCGCCCACGTCACGCTGGTGCTGCCGATTCTGCTGACGCTCGGGCTCTTCCTCGCGGTCGCGGCCCCGCTGACCTACGTGTTCGTCCGCCGCATCACGGCGCCGATGCGCTCGCTCACCTCGTTTGCGGGGGAGGTGACCGCCGCGCGCCTCGGGCGCCAGATCGATATCCGCACCGGCGATGAGTTCGAAACGCTCGCCAACGCGTTCAACCACATGATCCGCCGCATCGAAGGCTCGATGAAGCGCATCCAGCAGCTCGCCTTCGTCGATCCCGTCACGCAGCTGCCGAACCAGGAGCGGTTCGCGCGCGAGCTGAACGACATGATCGCTCGCGCTGTTGAAGAAGACACGCAAGTCGCGGTGATGCTGTTCGATTTTGCGCGGCTGCGGCGCCTGATGGAGACGCTGGATCAAGATTCCAGTAACGAATTGCTCCAAGTCGTCGCCGGCCGGATGGTGCAGGCGGTGCGCACGGTGGACCGTGTGGTGCGCGTGCAATCCTCGCACGCCAAGCCCAGCCTCGTTGCGACGCTGCGCAACCACGATTTCGCGCTGCTCGCGCCGAGCGTGACCGATCCTTCCGAAGCGGCGCGGTTCGCGCAGATGGTCAACTCGGCGATGAACCAGCCGTTCGACTGGCGCGAGCACAAGATGCATCTCGGCGCCTCGTGCGGCGTTGCGGTTGCGCCGCGCGATGGGCGCGACGCGGACACCGTGATGCGCCACGCGATGATGGCGCGCACAGCGGCGAAGACCGGCGCGACGGGTCTCAAGATTTTCACCAAGGCGCTCGACCGCGAGGCAGTGGCGCGCGTGACGTTCGAGCGCGAGATGCGCGCGGCGCTGGAGCGCAACGAATTCCGCGCGTTCTTCCAGCCGAAGGTCAATTTCGTCACGGGGCGGATTGAATCGGCCGAAGCGCTGGCGCGCTGGGTGCGTCCAGATCGCACGATCGTCAGCCCAGCGAAGTTCATCCCCGCAGCTGAAGAGAACGGCCTCATCGGCCAAGTGTCGGACGCGATTCTGCGTGAAGCGTGCTGGAAGGCCGCTGGCTGGGCGCGCGATGGCTTGCCGATCCAAGTCGCGGTCAACGTCTCGATGCTGCAGTTCCGGGATGAGAAATTCCCAGATCATGTTCTGCGCGTGCTCGAACATGCGGGCCTGCCGCCGTACTTCCTTGAGCTGGAAGTCACGGAATCGGTCGCGATGGAAGATCCCGAGCGCACGGTGCGGATGATCGAGCCGCTCCGCCAAAAGGGCGTCCGGTTCGCGATCGATGATTTCGGTTGCGGCCATTCGAGCTTGGCCGCGCTTACGAACCTGCCGTTCGACGTCATCAAGATCGATCAGCAATTCGTGCGCGGGCTTGAGCGCGGCGACCGGCAAGCGCCCGCGATCGTCGAAACAATTCTCGCGATGGCGCGCACGTTCGATCTCGCCGTCGTCGCCGAGGGCGTGGAGCGGCGCGAGGAGGCGGCGTTTCTGCAGGCGCGCGGCTGCCGCTACGGGCAGGGCTTCCTCTATGGCGCCGCGGTGCCGCCGCAGGAATTTGGCCGCATGCTGCGCGATCAGCGCACCGAGGCTTCCGGCGAGGACGCGCCAACGCTGCAGCAGGCGCCGCATCTGGCCGCAGGCGGCAACGCCGCTTGATCGCTTGCGCCTGCCCGGCCACATGAAGGCCGGAGGCGCTCATGGCGAACGACGCAAACGGGCCTGGCTGGCACGGCACAACCATTCTCTGCGTGCGGAAGAACGGCCGCGTCGTGATCGGCGGCGATGGCCAGGTCTCGGCTGGCGGCACGATCCTCAAAGGCAATGCGCGCAAGGTGCGCCCGCTGGGCGATGGCAAAGTGATCGCGGGCTTTGCCGGCGCGACGGCCGATGCGCTCTCTCTGTTCGAGCGGCTTGAGCAGAAGCTGGAGCGGTTTCCGTCCCAACTGGCGCGCGCTTGCGTCGAGTTGGCGAAGGATTGGCGCACCGACCGCGCTCTGCGTCGGCTCGAGGCGATGCTGATCGTCGCCGATGTGCGCGAAACGTTTCTCATCACCGGGGCAGGGGATGTGCTCGATCCAGAGCATCCGGTGATCGCCGTCGGCTCCGGCGGCAATTACGCCCTCGCCGCGGGACGCGCGCTTTTTCCGCACCTCGATGACGCCGAAGCGATCGTCCGGCAAAGCATGGAGATCGCGGCGGACATCTGCGTTTACACGAACAGGAACCTGACGGTGGAGCAGCTCTCGGCATGACGAATTTTTCGCCGCGCGAAATCGTCTCGGAGCTGGACCGCTTTATCGTGGGGCAGGGCGACGCCAAGCGCGCCGTCGCGATCGCGTTGCGCAACCGCTGGCGCC
>CAZXNY010000348.1:0-3272 GCA_964642205.1 uncultured Caulobacteraceae bacterium | reverse complement strand
CGTGTAGCCGGCCGGGCCGGAGCCGATGATGACGACGGGGGCGTGGGTGCGGGTCATGGGGGCCTGATGGATTCGGTAGCGCGAGAAATATGGCGTCGAACGCGCGGCCGCGCATCCCCTCCGCAACGCAACCCTCTCCCCCTCGAAGGGGGAGAGGGCAGGGTGAGGGGGAGATCGCTGGCCTAGGCCATTTGGTGCAAGATGCGCGTGGACGACTGGCGTAGCGCGAGCCCCCTCACCCCTACCCCTCTCCCCCTCAAGGGGGAGAGGGAGCGCGGCTAGAAAGCGCCTTCCGGAAGCTCCGCTTCGAGGATGTCTGGGCCTTCGGTTTTTTCGGCGAGGGCGCGCGCGGTTTTCATGAAGGCGTTGGCGCTGGGGTCGCGGAAGTGGGTTTCGAGCGCGGCGCGATCGATCCAGAGTTCGAAGAAGAACAGACGAAGCGGGTCTTCCGCGTCGATATGGACGTTGTGGCTGAGGCAGCCGGGTTCGCTGCGTGAATGTTGCGAATGCGCGATGCAGGCGGCCTTCAACGCATCGAACGTGTCGGGCCGCGCGCGCACTGCGCCGGTGACGACGATCACGTTACGCCCATTCTTTGGGGATCGGCGTCGCGCGCTGATTGGTGAGCAGCTTGGCGCGGCGCGCCTTTTCTTCGTCGCTGAGCGATGCGGGATCTTCGGTGTCACCGTGCGCGACGGCCATGCCTTTTTGGAGGCCAGGGCGCGCTTCGAGCGTTTCCATCCAGCGCTTCACGTTCGGAAACTCATCCAGGTTGATGTTGCGCAGCTTCCAGCCGGCAGCCCACGGGTAACAAATCATGTCGGCGATCGTGTATTCGCCGGCGGCGAGCCATTCCTTGCGGTGAAGCCCGAGGTTCATCACGCCGTAGAGGCGGTGCACCTCATCGGCGAAGCGCTTGTTGGCGTATTTCAGATCGCCGTTCTCGGGGTTTTGCGAGGCGCGCGCGAAATGGCCTTGCTCGCCCATCTTCGGGCCCTGGTTGGCCATCTGCCACATCAGCCATTGGATCACGTCGTATTTTTTCGCCTGCTCTTGCGGGAAGAAGCGCCCTTCCTTCTCCGCGACGTACATCATGATCGCCGCGCTCTCGAACACGGTGATCGGCGCGCCGCCGCCTTTGGGTGCGTGATCGACGAAGGCGGGCATGCGGTTGTTCGGTGAGATAGCGAGCATGTCCGGCTTGAACTGATCGCCGCGGCCGATGTTCATGGGCGTGACTTTGTAGGGAACGCCGAGCTCTTCGAGGAGGATCGTGACCTTCTTGCCGTTTGGCGTTGGCCAGTAGTGCAGTTCGTAGCTCATCGCGTTCCTCTCTCGTTGTTATGGCAGGCGGGCGCCGTGGACGCGTTCGACGCGGATGGCGTCGAGATCGATCCCTTCAAGGCACCGCACGTTGATGCTCCATTGATCGGGCGCTGTGCGCGGGCGGCGAAACGGGAGGATGCCGCACGTCTTGCAGAAATAGTCCTTCGCGGTGCGCGTGTGAAATTGATAGAGCGCGAGTTCTTCTAAAGGCGTCTCCAGCGCGAGTTGATCTTCGCTGACGCGAAACAAGAGCGCGCCGCGCCGACGGCAGATCGAGCAATCGCACACGCGCACGTGGTCGATCTCAGCGGTCACCGCGAACCGCACCGCGCCGCAATGGCAGGAGCCGGAGTAGGCTGGCATGCGTGGAAGCGTACACGCTTCCCGGCGGAAGCGAAGCGTCGCGCTAACCGAGCGACGCAATCTCGGCGCGCAGGTCTGGCACGCCGGTGAGCGTTTCGGAGCTGGTGGCGATCACGATGGGGTGGGCCGCCGGGCGCTTCAGCAATTGGGCGGCGGTTTGGGCGGCCATCGCGTCAGCTTCACCGACACGTAGCTTATCGGCTTTTGTGAGCACGACTTGGTAGGCGACCGCGGTCTTGTCGAACGTGTCCATGACGGTGCGGTCGTTGTCTTTGAGGCCGTGGCGCGCGTCGATCAGCAGAATGACGCGTTTGAGCGGCGCGCGGCCACGCAGATAATCGCGCACGAGGTTTGTCCAGCGCTCGATCTCGGTCTTGGAGGCTTTGGCGTAGCCGTAGCCGGGAAGATCGACGAGGCGGAGCCTGTCGCCCAAGTTGAAGAAGTTGAGCTCGCGCGTGCGGCCAGGCTCGTTGCTGGCGCGCGCGAGTGTTTTGCGGCCGGTGAGCGCATTGACGAGGCTCGACTTGCCGACGTTGGAGCGGCCGGCGAACGCGATTTCCGGCAGATCGCCATCGGGCAATTGATCGAGCGAGGCGACGCCGCGCTCGAACGTCACCGGGCCCGCGAAGAGCAGGCGGCCGGCTTCGAGGAGGGCGTCTTCTTCAGTCATGAGAATGGGCAGTTGGCAGTGGGCAGTAAGGCAATAGGGCGAACATACTGCCGTACTGCCTACTGCCCTACTGCCCTAGTGCCTTCCCCTAATTGTTCGCAGCCGCTGGCTTCAGCCGCTTGGCGATCCATTTGTCGAGTTCGGTCTCGACGCCTTGCGTGCGCATGATCGCGTATTGCTGGATGATCGAGAGAATGTTCGACCACACCCAGTAGATCACCAGGCCCGCCGGGAAGCTGGCGAACAGGAACACGAACAGCACCGGCATCCAGCGGAAGATCATCGCCTGCGTCGGATCGGTGGGCGGCGGATTGAGCGCTTGGAGCGCCCACATCGTCACGCCGTAGAGGATCGCCCACGGGCCGATCTGCGGCAGCCATTCGAGCACGGGCGTTTCGTGCGCGTTGAACGGCAAGAGGCCGAAGAGATTGTAGAGCGTCAGCGGATCGGGTGCGGAGAGATCGCGGATCCACCCAAAGAACGGCGCGTGCCGCATTTCGATGGTGACGGTGAGCACTTTGTAGAGCGCGTAGAACACCGGGATTTGCAGCAGGATCGGCACGCAGCCCGCGACCGGATTGATCTTCTCGGTCTGATAGAGCTTCAGGATTTCTTGTTGCTGGCGCTGCTTATCGGCTGCGTAGCGATCCTGGATTTCCTTCATCTTCGGCTGCAGGCCGCGCATCTTCGCCATCGCCTTGAACGATTGGTAGACGAGCGGGAACATGATCGCCTTGATCACGACCGTCGAAGCCAAAATCGCCAGGCCGAAATTGAAGACGATGCCCCAGCTCGCGAAGAGCTGGCCGAAATAGTGCAGCATCGCGAAGAATGGGCGGGTGAGAAACCAGAAATTGCCCCAATCGATCGCGTCATCGAAGCCGTTGCGGCACGTTGAGCGTCGACCTGTGCC
>CAZXNY010000347.1:0-3299 GCA_964642205.1 uncultured Caulobacteraceae bacterium | reverse complement strand
CTTACCTCGGCGTGACGCCAAACAGCGCGCGCAGATGCGCATTCGCGAATTTGGCTTGCGGATCGACACGGTCGCGCACGGCGCGAAAGCGCGGCGCTTGCGGATAGAGTGCGTCGATCTCATCGGCGCGTAACGTGTGGCGCTTGGCCCAGTGCGGCCGCCCGCCATGCGCGCGGAAGATCGGCTCGATCGCGCCGAACACCTTCGCGAACGGCATCTTCGCGTATTGGTGCATCGAGATCGAGCTGCCCGGGCCCTTATTGAATGGGCTTAGCCAAATGTCATCCGCCGCCGCGATGCGGAACTCGAACGGGAACGTCACCGGCGCACGCGCCGCGCGGATGGCGGCGAGCGCATCACGCAACGCCGGGAAACCCGCGGCGCGCGGCAACTCGTATTCCATCTCTTCGAAGCGCACGGTGCGTTCGGACGGGAAGATCTTGTAGGCCGGGCCAACGCGGCGGCTCGCGCCCGATGCTCCCATCATGAAGCGCTGAAGCGACGGAATGAGGAACGGCGCGGCGGCGCCGACATCGCAGCAGAAGCGGAAGATCGACTCGTCCATATCGGAAGGCTTGTGCGGCTCGCCCTCTTCCGTGGTGACGTCGAGCGTCTTCAGGATCACATCGTCCGCGTACGGGAACATCCAGAACTCGACGTGGCGGTGGCGCGTGGAGAGCTCGCTCCAGCGCGCTTCGACATCGGCGAGCGGCGCCTTCGCGATGCGCTCCTCCAGGCGATAGGCGGGCACGCACGCGATCTCGATCTGCGTGACGACGCCAAGCAGGCCGAGCGAAAGCCGCTGCGCCTCGTAAAGCTCCGGATCGTTCGCCGGGTTCGTGGTGACGATGGAGCCATCCGCGAGCACGAGGCGGAAGCCGCGCGCGATGGTGGAGAGCGAGCCGAGCGTATCGCCGGTGCCGTGCGTGCCGGTTGCGATCGCGCCGGCGAGCGCTTGCGGGTTCACATCGCCCTGGTTTGGGAGTGAAAGGCCACGCGCCCAGAGCGCCTCGGTCAGCTTCGCGAGGCTCCAGCCGGCGGGCGCCCACACCCTCCCCGCGCCGTCGCCCGGCGTAATCTCACCTTCGAGATCATCGAGCGAGACGAGCACGCCCTCGGTCTCGCAGAGCGGCATGAAGGAGTGCCCCGCGCCGGCGACGCGGACGGCGCTGGCGTTGCGGACGATGTCTTGAAGCTCGGCCTCGGTGCGCGGGCGCGCGAGGGCGCTGGGTTGCGCCGATACGCTGCCGGACCAATTGCGCCACGCCGCCATGCGCGCCTCCATGAAGCGCGTCCGCGGCGGGGTCAATGCGGGGCTGACGCGCCGGTCAAGACCTGCAGCGGGGCCGCACGCTGCTGTCGTGAGATGGCAGCAGGCGTGGTACTGTCAGGGCATGACCGATGTGGGCTTTTGCCTGTTCGATACGGCCATTGGACGCTGCGGGCTGGCGTGGAGCCCGGTGGGCGTAAGCGCCGTGCAATTGCCGGAACCGACCGATGCGGGCGTGCGCACGCGGCTGCGGCGCCGGGCCGGCGATGCGCCCGAGGGCGCGCCGCCGCCGGATATCGCGGCGTGGGTGACGGACATTCAGGCGCTGCTCGCGGGCGAGCCGCGCGATTTGCAGCACATCAAGCTCGATCTTGGGCGCACGCCCCCGTTTCACCAGCGCGTCTATGCCGTGGCGCGCACGATCCCGCCGGGCGTGACGCGCACCTATGGCGAGATCGCAGCGGCTGTGGGTGATGCAAGCGCGGCGCGCGCGGTTGGCCAGGCGATGGGCAAGAACCCCTGCCCGATCATCGTGCCGTGCCATCGCGTGCTCGCTGCGGGTGGCAAGACCGGCGGCTTTTCCGCGCCCGGCGGCGTCGACACCAAGATGCGCATGCTGACGATCGAGCGCGCGCGCGATGCGGAACCGGCGTTGTTTGCTGAACTGCCGCTGATGGCGCGCCGGAAGCGCTGATTTCGCGCGCCGCCCTTCTTATGTGCGTTTGATGCGCCCGCAGGACGTTCTCTGCCCACGCCCCGAAGGGCTCTATGCACCAGGCGCCGATGCGTACATCGATCCGGTAACGCCGGTTCCCCGCGCGATCATCACGCACGGCCACGCCGATCACGCGCGCTGGGGGCACGGCTCCGTGCTCGCGACGCCGGAGACGCTGGCGATCATGGCGTCGCGCTTTGGCGCGGATTTCGCGCACACGCGGCAAGCGGCGCGCTTTGGCGAAGCCGTGCGCATGGGCGATGCAACGGTGACGCTCCATCCTGCAGGCCACGTGCTCGGCTCAGCGCAAGCGGCGGTGGAGCAAGGCGGGGTGCGTGTTGTTGCGTCCGGCGATTACAAGCGCCGGCGCGACCCGACCTGCACAGCGTTCGAGCCCGTTCCGTGCGACGTGTTCATCACGGAAGCGACGTTCGCGCTGCCGGTGTTCACGCATCCGCCGACGGAAGATGAGATCGCGAAACTGCTGCGCTCGGTCGCGATGTTTCCGGACAGCGCGCACTTGGTTGGCGCTTATGCGCTCGGCAAGGCGCAGCGCGTGATCATGCATTTGCGCGAGGCGGGCTGGGATAAGCCCATCTACACGCACGGCGCGCTCGATGCGCTGAACGACCTTTATCGCGCACACGGCGTCGATCTCGGCGTGACGCTACCGGCGATTGGCGTGCCGAAGGCTGCGCTCAAGGGCGCGATCGCACTTTGCCCGCCTTCCGCGATCCAGACCCCGTGGGCGCGGCGTTTTCCTGAACCGATCACGGCGTTTGCGTCGGGCTGGATGCGCGTGCGCGCGCGGGCGCGGCAACGCGGCGTGGAGCTGCCGCTGGTGATCTCCGATCACGCCGACTGGAACGAGCTGACGCAAACGATCCGCGACGTTGGCGCGCCGGAAGTGTGGATCACGCATGGCGAGGCAGATGCGCTCGCGCATTGGTGCGGGCTCAACGGCGTGCGCGCCAAACCGCTGCATCTCGTCGGCTACGGCGATGAGAGCGAACCGGCGCCCGAGGCGGCGTGAACCGGTTCGCCGCCCTCCTCGACGCGCTCGCGTACGAACCGCGCCGGCTCGGCAAGCTCGCGCTGCTTGAGCGCTACTTTCGCGAAACGCCCGATCCCGATCGCGGCTATGCGCTCGCGGCGATGACAGGCGCGCTTTCGTTCAAGCACGCGAAGGCTGGGCTGGTGCGCGATCTTGCGACGGCGCGGACCGATCCTGTGCTGTTTGCGCTGTCTTACGATTTCGTCGGCGACCTTGCAGAAACGGTCGCGCTGATGTGGGCGGTGGACGAGGCGCCGCGT
>CAZXNY010000346.1:0-3300 GCA_964642205.1 uncultured Caulobacteraceae bacterium | reverse complement strand
GTCACCGATGATGAGTTCGCGCTGACCGCGGCCGATCGGGATCAGCGTGTCGATGGCTTTCAGGCCCGTCTGCACCGGCTCGTGCACCGATTTGCGCGGAATGATGCCCGGCGCCTTCACGTCCACGCGGCGGCGCTCGGTCGAGACGATCGGGCCCTTGCCGTCGATCGGGTTGCCGAGCGGATCGACCACGCGGCCGAGCAGACCCTTGCCCACCGGCACATCGACGATTTCGCTAAGGCGCTTAACGGTGTCGCCTTCTTTGAGCTTGCTGTCGTCGCCGAAGATGACGACGCCGACATTGTCGCGTTCGAGGTTGAGGGCCATGCCCTTCACGCCGCCCGGAAACTCAACCATTTCGCCGGCCTGGACGTTGTCTAGGCCATAGATGCGCGCGATGCCGTCGCCGACGGAGAGCACGCGGCCCACATCCGAGACCTCAGCCTCGGCGCCGAAGCCTTTGATCTGTTCCTTGAGGATGGCGGAGATTTCCGCGGCGCGGACGTCCATGTTCTAGCTTCCTCGTTATGCCGATTGCTTGAGCGCGAGCTTCAGGTTCGCGAGCTTGGTCTTTAGAGACGAATCGAATTGGCGCGAGCCGGTCCGCACGATGAAGCCGCCGATCAGGCTTTCATCCACAGAGGTATCGGCCTCGATGCGCTTGCCCATCGCCGCGCTCAGCGCGTCGGTGATGGATTGCGCTTCTTTGTCTGACAGCGGCTGCGCCGAGATAATCTGCGCCCGCACCGCGCCGCGATGGCGCGCATATTTGGTCTGGAACGCCCGCGCGATCGCGCGCAGCTGCGCGGCGCGCCCGTTCTGGACAACGACGCCCGTGAGGTTTTGCCCCAGTTGCGACAGCCCGAGCTTGCCCGCAACGGCGACAAAAGCCTTAGCCTTTTCAGCGGGATCGATCAGCGGCGAGCCAGCGGCGGCGCGCAGGTCGGCGCTTTCCTTGAAGGCGTTCAGCAGCGTCGTCAGGTCTTTGTCGAGCGTCTCGAGCGCGTTCTGTTCTTGCGCCAGGTCGAAGGCGGCTTGGGCGTAGCGTTCGGCGGCTTCGACGCCTTCGCCTTCATTCGCTTCCGCCACGTCGCCCTCTTCCGTTATTTCCCGTTCGTCTCCGCGGGCGAGCGTCCGTCTAGACGGCCCAAAACGTTGGAGGCGCAGGGAAAATGCCCATGCGCGCAAGCTCAATCCGCGCGAAAACGCAGGAGTTGCGACGCGGGCGCGAGATAGCATGCGCCGTTCGGGCTTGACAACCAGCCGCCCGCCCCCCGAACAGCGACAAAAGGCGCACCTCAAACGGGGGCGCCAAGGGGCGCTGAGAGCGCCTGGGGGAACGCTCGAATGACCGATGTGGCCGCCTCGCCGATTCCGGCGACCGACCCTGCTAAAATGCGCCGCGTGATCGTGGCGTCGTCCGCCGGTACGGTGTTCGAGTGGTACGATTTCTTCGTCTACGGCTCGCTGACGACGATCATGGCGTCCCACTTCTTTTCGGGGCTGCCGGACGCGCAGGCGCTGATCTTCTCGTTGCTCACCTTCTCGGTCGGCCTCGTCGTGCGCCCGGTTGGGGCGCTCATCTTCGGCAAGGTTGGGGATAGCGCGGGCCGTAAGGGCGCGTTTCTCATCACGATTTCGATCATGGGCGTCGCGACGTTCCTAATCGGGCTTTTGCCCACCGCCGCACAGATCGGCATCTGGGCGCCGATCCTTCTGATTGGCCTGCGGGTCCTCCAAGGCTTTGCGCTCGGCGGCGAATATGGCGGCGCGGCGATCTACGTCGCCGAACATGCCGGCCGCACCAGCCGTGGCGCGGCGACCGCGGGCATCCAAGTTGCGGCCTCGCTCGGGCTCGTCGGCGCGCTCGGCGTTATCCTGCTCACACGTACTGTGATGGGCGAAGAAGCGTTCCGCGCCTGGGGCTGGCGGATTCCGTTCCTCGTTTCGATCGGCCTTCTCGGCATTTCAATCTGGATCCGGATGCAGCTGGAAGAGAGCCCCGCGTTCCAAAAGCTCAAGGAAGAAGGCCAAACCTCGAAGCGCGCTTACGCCGAGAGCTTCTTCGTGTGGCGCAATCTGAAGATCGTGCTCCTCGCCCTCTTTGGCCTGATGATGGCCCAGGGCGTCTCCTGGTACACCACGCACTTCTACGCGCCGGTGTTCATCGAGCGCATTCTCAAAGTCGATCAGCTGACCGTGAACGAGCTGATGATCACGATCGTGATCATCTCGGCGCCGCTCTACGTGTTCTTCGCCTGGCTCTCGGACAAAGTCGGACGCAAGCCGATCATGCTCTTTGGCATGGTGCTGTTCGCCGTCGCGTGCTTCCCAGGCTTCCACCTGCTCTCGCGCGCGGCCAATCCCGCGTTCGAAGCAGCGCAAGCCGCGGCGCCTGCCGTCGTTATCGCCGATCCGGCGGATTGCTCGTTCCAGCTCGATCTCACGGGCGGCGCGCAGCAATTTCAAACGTCGTGCGACATCGCTAAAGGCGCGCTTTCGAACGCCGGCGTGAACTACACGACGCGCCCCGGCCCCGCGGGCATGCCCGCGCAAATTCACATCGGCGACACCGTCACGATCGAAAGCATCAGCGCGCAGGGCCTTTCCGTGGCGGACACCCGCGCGGCGCGCGGCGCGTTCGATCGCACGTTGCGCGAAGGGCTCACGCAAGCGGGCTATCCGGGCGCGCCGGCGGAAGGGAGTTTCAACTTCCTTTTGGCGCTCGGCGTGATGTTCGCGCTCGTGGTCGCCGCCACGGCGCTCTACGGCCCGCAAGCAGCCGCGCTCGTCGAGCTCTTCCCGACGCGCATCCGCTACACGGCGATGTCGTTCCCGTACAATGTCGGCACCGGCTGGTTCGGCGGGCTCCTGCCGCCCGCCGTGTTCGCGATCTCAACCGCGACCGGCAATGTCTACGCGGGCCTCTGGTTTCCGGTCGCGATCACAGCCATCGCCGCCGTGATCTTCTTCTTCTTCTGGCCCGAAACGAAGGACCGCGACATCCACACGGTGGAGTAAGCAGGCGCCGCTTCGCGCGGCGTCACGCTTCCCGCCTCCCCTGTTCGGCGCCAGGATCGGCGCCAACAGGAGGAAGCGCCATGCCGGAATTCGTCAAAGTCGAGCGTGACGGGCCGATCACCACGATCACATTCAACCGCCCGGAAAACATGAATGCGCTGCATTCGCCGGCGCATTTCGAACTCGACGCGATCTTCAACGATTTCGCCGCCGATCCCGACCAATGGGTGGCGATCGTCACCGGCGCGGGCGAGCGCGCGTTCTCCGCCGGCAATGACC
>CAZXNY010000345.1:0-3303 GCA_964642205.1 uncultured Caulobacteraceae bacterium | reverse complement strand
GTCAAGAAGATCGTGTACTTGACGACGTTATCGATCGTCATCCCAGCACCCGCGAGCACGCCCTTCATGTTGGCGACGGCAATGGCCGCTTGCTCAGCCATATTGGCGCCAAGCGTGCCATCGGCGCGTTCGCCGACTTGGCCCGCGATGAACAGCATGCGTTCGGCGCCGCGCACCTCGACGCCGCGATTGTAGACGGCCGGCTGCGGACCGGTTTCGGGGTTGAACTTACGCACTGTCGGCATGGGCGCATCTCCACCCTCTCCCCCTCAAGGGGGAGAGGGTTTCTGCGGGTGGCTACCACTTGATGCGGCGGCGGAGCCTGTAGCGCAGGTAGATCGCCGCGCCGTTGAGCAAAAGCGTGATCGCCAGCAGCACGATGCCGGCCGCGGCCGCGTTCTCGCGGAACGCTTCTTCAGGGCGCGAGGTCCAGTTGAACATCTGGATCGGCATCACCGTGTAGCTCTCGCCGAGCCAACTCCACGGCATGTAGGAATTGATCGCGTCGCCCCAGGACGCCGTCGTTTCGACGTAGGAGCCCGCTTGCGCGACGTACGTGCCGCCGGGCTCAACCGTCACGGTGTTGCCGTCCGGGGTCATGATCGTGCCGCCATTGGCGAGATGCACGGTCTCGGTCGCGTCCGGATTGATTGGCAGGCCAAGCGAATCCATCTGGCCGACATCATAAGAAATCGGCGCGTTGGCTTCGCGGAACGGCAGGAACGCCACGAACGTGAGCGCGCCGATGCAAAGAAGCGGCGCGGTTTCGCCGATCGCGCGCGAGATGCCGATGATGACGCCGGTAACGACGCCTGGCATCGCGTAGGGCAGCACGTGATGCTGCGTCGCTTGCCATTTGGTGGCGCCGAGCGCGAGCGCGCCTTGGCGCATTTCGAGCGGCACGGCGCGGACAGCTTCGCGCGTGGCAACGATCACAACCGGCAGGATGAGCAGCGCGAGCGTCATGCCGGCGGTGAGCACCGACTGGCCCCAATCCCACGCTTGCACGAAGAGCCCGAGCGCCAGCAGGCCGAAGATGATCGAGGGCACGCCGGCGAGGTTGCTCACTGCGATTTCGATCGCGCTCGTGATCGGATTCTTCGGTGCGTATTCTTCAAGGTAGAGGCCTGAGAGGACGCCGAGCGGAATGGCGATCGCGGCCGTGGTGAGGATGACGAGGATCGAGCCGACCCAAGCCGAGAGAATGCCAGCCGCCGCCGGGTCGGCGGATGGGAACGACGTCAGAAACTGCAGCGACAGGCGCGCGCCGCCATCGTGGACGAGGTCGTAGATCAGCGCCGCGAGCGTCGCGAGGCCGATCACGGTCGCGAGAACGCCCCAGATCGTGAAGCCGCGTTCCTTGAAGCGGCGAATGGCGAGGCCGGGCGGCGATTGCGTGAAATCGCGCGGCGCTTCTTCAGCAGCGATGCTCATTAGTACGCCTCCCGGAAGCGGCGCTGCAGCGCGAACGCGATGAAGTTGAAGAAGAGCGTGATGACGAGAAGCGCGAGGCCTGCCGCGAAGATGCTCTGATATTCGATCGTGCCGTATTCGATGTCGCCCAGCGCGACTTGCGCGATGAACGCGGTGACCGTCGCGCCCTGGTCGCGCGGATCGAGCACGATCTGCGGCATCTGCCCGCCGGCGACGACGACGATCATGGTCTCGCCGACTGCGCGGCTCATGCCCAGAATAATCGCGCCGACGACGCCGGAGACGGCGGCCGGCAGCACGACGCGGAATGCGGTTTCAAGCTTGGTCGCGCCCATCGCGAGCGAACCATCGCGCAAGCCGTTCGGCACGGCGCGCAGCGCATCTTCCGAGAGCGAGGCGATATAGGGGATGATCATCAGCCCCATCACGATGCCCGCTGACAGCAGGTTGAAGCCGCCGATGCCGGGGATGAAGCTTTGCAGCAGCGGCGTTACGAACAGGAGCGCGAAGTAGCCGTAGACGACGGTGGGCACGCCCGCGAGCAGCTCAAGCGTCGGCTTGATCGACTCGCGCGCGGCGTAGCTGGCGAACTCCGAGAGGTAGATTGCGACGAAGAGCCCGAGCGGCACCGCGACTGCGAGCGCAACGAGCGTGGAAAGGAACGTGCCCGACAGAAGCGGCGCGATGCCGAAGTGCTTGTCTTCGAACAAAGGCGTCCACTGCGTGTCGGTGACGAACTCGACGATGGAAACATGGCCGAAGAACGCGATCGATTGCCCAACGAGCGTGTAGAGGATGCCGCCGACGATGCCGATCGCCATGGCGGCCGCGACGAACAGCAGTGTTTCCACCAGCCTGTCGCCGAGCCTTAGCCGGCGTTTTGTAAAGTCCCGCATCCCCACAGCCCCGTTGGTTCGATCTACTGCGCGGCAGGCGTCGCCGGCGCAGCGGCCGCGGTCACGAGTTCACGCGACAGCAGCTCTTCAATGCTGGCGCCGACATCGTTGTGGCCGCCGAAGGCCGTGCCGACTTGCCGCTCGGCGACACGCGTTGCATAGGTGGCGTACGCGTTCGGCGGGAGCGGCACGTAGCCGGCGTGCTCGGCAAAGCGCGCGGCGTTGACGATCATATATTCGGCGAACGCGGCCATCTGCGGACGCTGCAGCGTGGCGGCGTTGATGTAGACGAACACCGGACGCGAGAGCGGGCGATACGCGCCGCTCGCAACGGTCTCGGCGCTCGGCGCGATTGGGCCGGCGCCGCTATCGATCGAAAGCGCGCGCAGTCGGGCGCGGTTCTGTTCGAAATAAGCGAGGCCGAAATAGCCCATGCCGCCGGGGTTGGACGAGACGCCCTGCACGATGACGTTGTCGTCTTCCGAGGGCGTGTAGTCGGTGCGCGAGGACTTGGCTTTGCCGACCACGGCCTCGGTGAAATAGTCGAACGTGCCGGACGCTGTGCCGGGGCCAAAGAGGCTCAGTTCGAGGTTCGGAAAGCTCGGGCTGATGTCGCGCCAATTGTCGACTTGGCCTTGCGCCTCGGGGCGCCATGCGTTGCGCAGCTGCTCAACCGTGATCGACTGCACCGGGTTCGTCGGGTGCACGACGACGGTGAGGCCATCGAACGCGATCGGCACTTCAACGAACTGGATGTTCGCTTGCGCGCACGAGGCGATCTCGTTGTCGAGGATCGGGCGCGAGGCGTTGGCGATCTGAATTTCGCCGCGGCAGAATTTGCGGAAACCACCGCCCGTGCCGCTTTCACCAACAGTGACGCGCGCGCCCGAGGGATTTTCCTGCTGGTAGCCTTCGGCGATCGCTTCGGCGATCGGGAAGACCGTCGATGAGCCGTCGATCGCGACGGTGAAGG
>CAZXNY010000344.1:0-3307 GCA_964642205.1 uncultured Caulobacteraceae bacterium | reverse complement strand
GTTATGGATCACGCCCCAGATGTCGCACAGGAGCACGTCGTACTTGGCGGAAACGGCGGCGAGATTTTCGAGGAAGTTCATCGCGGGCGGGGGTGGCATGGGGCGCGGCGGGGCGCAACTGACGTGCGCGTCAATGCGCGCGGCGGTGAATGCTGAACGCTGTCGCATCCGTTTTGCGAAGCGGCGGCATCTAGGGAGCAAGAGTTCAGGCAAGAGGGGTGAGGGCGATGCCCAGCGCGACCATCATCGACATGAGTGTGAGCACAGCCAAGCGCCGCAAGGCCGAGGCGCTCGACGTGTATGTCGGCCGTTACCGCACGGCGCCGGGCGTCGACGTGGTGATCGGCGATCTCAGTGGGGCGCTCTACGCGCAGGTGCGCGGCGCGCCGCCCATTCTTCTGCTCTCGGAAGGCGACGGGCTGTTTTACGCGCCCGAGAACGGCCTTTCGATCGCGTTTCGGCGCAAGCCGGATGGGCGGGTGGCGGGCTTTACGCTGCGCCAGAGCGGGCGGCCCGATCTTTCCGCCGATCGGCTCGCCTCGCTCGCCGCCTAACCGTCGCAACGTTCCGTCTCCCCCTCGATGGCGGAGGCGGCGGCCCCGGATTTGATCCGGAGCGCGGTGGGGGTGTGGAGCGCATCGCATGAAGAGCGCGCGCGTTGGCGCCGCTGTCATCCTTCCGTCTCTGGTGTGCGCGCACCCCCTCCAGCGTCGCTTGCGCGACGCAGCCTCCCCCATCGAGGGGGAGGCGGGAGCCTCGCATTGGTTACGGCGAAGGCGGCTGGCCGGCGCGGAGGTACGGGTAGGGATTGAGTGATTCCGCGCGCCACCATTTCCGTTCTTCAGTGAGGCGCTGAATTTCGAAGTGGAGATGCGGGATCGGCGCGTTGCCGGTCATGCCGACGTACCCGATCACGTCGCCTTGCAGCACCTGATCCCCTTCGCGCAGTGCGGGGGCGCGGCGCTGGAGGTGCGCGTAGTAATAGACGAAGCGCTCGGCGCGATCGAATTGGTAGATCGTGACGCCGCCGCGCACGCTGTCGAAGAATTTAACGATGCGGCCATCGACGGCGGCGCGCACGGGCGCGCCTTCGGCGGCGAGGATGTCGACGCCTTCGTGCGTGCGGCCCTCCGCACGCGCTTGGCCCCAGCTATCGGCCATGTCGTCGGGCGCGACGCCATCGACGGGCACGATGAGCGCGGGGCGCTGCGCGGAGGTGGCGCCGAAGTTTGGAAACGGCGTCATGCGCGGCGGCGCTTTTGTCGATCGCGCTTCTTGCACGTGAGGTGCGGATTGGGAGACCTGCACGAACATCGCGGCGCCGATGGTCAGCACCGCGATGAGCGAGAGCGAGAACAGCACCCACGGCAGAAAGCTGGTCCGGCGGCGGCGTCGCGGTGGCGCGCGCACGTTGGCCTAGCTGCGGCGCGCCGGCACGGCGACGCTGCGGGCGCGGATCGCGACCGGCACGCCCGCGCGCACGGCGCGGCCAAGCTCGATCGCGTCCCAGTTCGTGAGGCGGATGCAGCCGTGCGATTGCGTCTTGCTCACTTGCGCGGGATTGGCCGTGCCGTGGATGCCGTACGTATCGGCGCTGAGCGCGATCCAGACGGCGCCGACCGGGTTGTTCGGCCCCGGGGCAATGGTGAGTGCGCCGTGCGCGCGCTGGCCGAAGGTGGGTAGGCGCGCGGGATCGTAATTGTACGACGGATCGAACGTCACGCTGCGCACCGTGTGCGCGCCGACGGGCGCGGGCGCATCGCGGCTGCCGATCGAGGCGGGATAGAACGCCACGAGCGTGTTGGCGGCGTCGTAGGCGCGCACGGCGCCTTGCGCGACGTCGACTTCGATGGACGCGACTTGCGTGGTCAGCTCGCCGCTCGGGTTGGCGACGACGATCTCCGTACCGGCTTGCGCGAAATCGACGCCCGGATTGAGCGTGCGCAAGAGGTCTTCGTCCATGTGGAATTTTTCGGCGATGGCTTCGGCGGCGCTTTCGTAAACGACGCGCTCCATGCGCGACATCGCTTCAAGATCGGCGGGGACATCGGCGAACGGGCCGCGCACGTCTTCGGCCGTGATCGTGTACGCAACCAGCGCGGGCGCGGGGTCGGCTTGCTCGAGATGCGTGAGGAGCGCTTCGTCGGGGCGGCCGTTCACCTGAAGATCGTGCGCCGTCTGATATTCGCGCACCGCTTTGCGCACGTTCGAGCCGTCATACCCATCGATGACGCCGGGCGAAAACCGCGCGCGGTCGAGCAGCACTTGCACGCGCACGAGGCCCGCGTCGAAGCGGATGTTTTCCGGGACAGTTGCTTCGGTGGGGCCGGTGGCTTGCGGCGCTGCGAGCGCGGGCGCTTCCGCGAGTTCCGTTTCGGAGAATTCCGCCGGCAACTGCGCGGTGAAGCGCGCGCCGTTGACGCGCGCCATTTCGCTGCGCGCGGCGTCGTTCATTTGAACGGTTTGGGGTTGCGCTGTCGTATCGCTCGCTTCGGGCGAGCATGCGCCCAGCACAGCCAGGACAGCCAAAACAGCAAATCGCATTTGTCACCGCACAGTGAGAGGCCAACACTGCGGGTTAAATGTTCCGGCGCGGCGGCGGTTCCCGCTTCGCGCGCGGCGCTTAGCTAACGCCCAGCGTCGTCAGAACTTTTTCAACGTTCCGGTCGGTCTCGGGATAGCCGCCTTCGAATGTCGAGGTGAGCACGATGTCTGCGCGCGGCTTTTGCGGCGCGACGTGCAGTTCGTGCATCGGGCGCACATTGGTGAAAAACTGCGTGAGCACCGATTGGGGCGTGCGGTCGCGCTCCATCACGTCGCGGATCATGCGCCGGCCAAGGCGAAGCGATTCTTCGGCCTCCGTGTAGATGCGCAGATCGAACGACGCGCAGAGTGCTTGCGTCGCGAGCACGTGGAGGCCTTCGACGATCATGAAATCCGCCGGGCCGACGCGCTCGGTCTCTTTTTCGCGCGTGTGCGTCTTGAGATTGTAGAGCGGCTTCTCGAACGGCTTGCCCGCGCGGGCGAGGGCGAGATGCGCGCACAGAAGCTCATCGTCCTTCGCGGCGGGCTCGTCGAAATTGTGCGTGGAGGCGTCGAAGCTCGGATAGCTGGTCGAGCAGCGGTAGTAATCGTCCTCGCCGATCACGATAGACCCAGGCAGGCGCGCCGCGAGCGCCTTGGCGATCGTGGTTTTGCACGAGGCGGAGCCGCCGGCGATGCCGATGAGCTTGGGTTTGATCTTGGCGGCCATGGCGCGCTTCGCAGCACGGCGCGAAGGTTGGCGCAAGAACCCCCTCCCCTAGAG
>CAZXNY010000343.1:0-3328 GCA_964642205.1 uncultured Caulobacteraceae bacterium | reverse complement strand
TGGCGTCCTTCACGGCCTTGGCGACGTCCATCGTCACCGTGCCGACCTTCGGGTTCGGCATCAGGCCGCGGGGGCCGAGCACCTTACCAAGACGGCCAACGAGGGCCATCAGATCGGGCGTTGCGATCAGGCGATCGAACTCGATCTTCCCGCCATTGATGGTTTCGAACAGATCTTGTTCGCCCACGATGTCGGCGCCCGCGTTCTTGGCTTCTTCCGCCTTTGGGCCGCGCGCGAACACAGCGACCTTCAGCGTCTTGCCCGTGCCGTTCGGCAGATTGCACACGCCGCGCACTTGCTGATCGGGATACTTCGGATCGACGCCAAGGTTCAGCGCAAGCTCAACGGTCTCGTCAAACTTCGCGCTCGCGCGCGACTTGATGAGCGCAACCGCTTCATCGAGTGTAACGAGCTTACGGGGATCGATGTTGGCGTGGCTCTTGGCCATACGCTTTGTCGGCTTCGGCATGTCGTTAGCCCTCCACCGTGATGCCCATCGACCGGGCCGAGCCCATCACTTGCAGCGTCGCCGCTTCAAGGTCGTTGGCGTTGAGATCTTTCATCTTCTTTTGCGCGATGTCGCGGCACTGGGCCTTTGTGATCGTCGCGACCACGGTGCGACCCGGCAGCTTCGAGCCGGTGCCCGGCTTGCCGCTCGTCTTCAACTTCGCGGCTTGTTTGATGAAGAAGCTCGCCGGCGGCGTCTTCAGCTCAAACGAGAAGCTCTTGTCTTGATAGTACGTGATGATCGTCGGGATCGGGGTGCCCTTCTCCATGTCCTGCGTGCGGGCGTTAAAGCCCTTGCAGAATTCCATGATGTTGAGACCGCGTTGACCGAGAGCCGGTCCGATCGGGGGCGCAGGCTTGGCGTCGCCAGCCGGCACCTGGAGCTTGATCTGCCCCAGTACTTTCTTCGCCATGTTGTCCTCTCAAGAGAGCGCCCGCCGGAGCGAGCGCCTGAGGGTGCGTGGTGCGGCCAGGGCTGGACTTTGCCCAAGCCTCCCACGCGGAAGGCCGGGCGTATACGCCAGCACATCCGCCCTGTCGATGGGCATGGGGTGTCAGGATCGTTCGGGCGAGAGGCGAAACCCCTCGACGTTGCGGACCCGCGCCTCTTGGTTAAGCCTGTTGGGTGTGAGGGTGATGGCAATGCGGGTCTTTTTGGCGACGGCGGCGGTTTTGGCGCTTTGCGGGTGCGAGTCTCTGCAGACCGCCTTCCCCGCCACGAATGCGACCGCCCAGCCCGCGGCCGTTTCGGCGGCGACGGCGGGGGAACGCGAGCTGCTCGAAGTGGAGCGTCGCCTCTCGGGCCTCGCGCAGCAAAGCGGCCTCGGCGGCGCGCTCTCGACCGTGATCGATCCGATCGACGGCATGGTGATCCGCCCCGGCGTGACCCTCCAAGGGCCCGAAGCCGTCGCGCAGGGCCTCCCGCAAATTCAGAACGGCCCCGTGTTCTGGCAGCCGGACCGCGTGTTCGTCTCGACCGGCGGCGACATGGGCATGACGAGCGGCCGCTACGTTCAGGTCGTGCCCGGCGCGGAAGCGCAGCAAGGCCGGTACGTGGTCGTGTGGCGTAAGGATACGAACGGCGAGTGGCGCGCTCTTAGCGAAACGCGCACGGCCGATCCGCCGCTTGTGCGTGCGCCCGTTCCCGCCCCGCGCCCGGTGCGCCGCCGCTAGCGGCGCGCGCCTAGCGCAGCTTTTCGACCTGTTGGTATTCGAGATCGACCGGCGTCTCCCGGCCGAAGATCATCACCGCGACCTTTAGGCGGCCACGCTCTTCGTCCACTTCCGAGACGATGCCCTCGAAGCTTTGGAACGGCCCGTCTGAAACGCGCACCCGCTCGCCGATATCGAACGTGATGACGCGGCGCGGCTTGGCGACGCCCGGCTCGCTTTCGCGGCCAAGGATGCGCTCGATTTCCTTTTCGCTCACGGGCTGCGGCTTGTTTTGCTGCCCGAGGAAGCCCGTCACCTTCGGCGTGTTTTTCACGAGGTGATACGCGTCGTCCGTCATGTCCATTTTCACGAGCACGTAGCCCGGGAAGTGCCGATGCTGTCGCACTTTCTTGGTGTTGCGCACGACTTCGGTGACTTCCTCGGTCGGCACTTTGATGTCTTCGAACAATTCGCTGATGCCCTGGCGCGAAGCCTGGTCGCGGATCGCCTCAGCGACCTTCTGTTCGAAATTTGAATAAGCGTGGACGATGTACCAGCGGGCCGACACGGCTCTCTCCTGCATCACGAGTTAAGGCCCAGGACAAAGTTCACGATCGTGCCAAGAACGGAATCGACCAGAAAAAAGAACACCGACGCGATCGCGACCATGACGAGAACCATGATGGTCGAGACAGTCACTTCCTGACGCGTCGCCCACGTCACCTTGCGCGCTTCGGCGCGGACTTCGCGGAAGAACGTGAACGGCCCGGTGCGGCGCTTCGGCTCGCTCTCCCGTTCGATCTCGGTGGTCATCACTTATCCTCTTCGCGGAACGCCATGGCAGGAGTTGGGGGACTCGAACCCACGACCCTCGGTTTTGGAGACCGATGCTCTACCAGCTGAGCTAAACTCCTCCAGGCGCAAGACAGCCGCCCGGCGGGGCCGATTGACCCTTGGGACTGCCGATTTGCCGGAATGACCCTCCCATATCAGGCGGCCCTCCACGCGGCAAGATCGGGGCTCCTCCCCGTCACCGCTAGGGGGCGGCGCGCACCGGCAGCGGGACGTTGCACAGTTCGATCGCACCGGCCGGGACTTTGTACCACTCGTCCCGCCGGTTGCGGCGCGCCTCGGTTAACCGCGCAAAGCTCGCGCTGTCGGTGCGGAGAGCTTGAAGACGCGGGGGGATGTCCAGATCGGCGCCCACCCGCACGCGCGTGATCGGCGTGCGCTCCGCGGGCGTTTCGTAGAAACCAAGCGCGCCCGCGCCGCGCGGCAGCGAAGAGAGAAGCTCGATCCCCTGCACCACGCGGCCAACGAGCGTGATGTTGCGATCGAGCTGGCGCGGCGCATGCCCAGTGACCGCGTAGAGTTCTGTGCCGCCGCCCGAATCCGATGCGACATCGCGGCCTGCGCCCACCATCCCGTAACAATGCGCGAGCCAAATCTCACGACCATCGCGCGCAGCTGGAAAACCGCCTGCGAACCCGGCCTCGCGCGCATAGACGTCGCCATCCGGCAGCGGCGTGAACGCCACGCCCGCACGCGCTCGCATAAACTCCGGCGGCAGCGTCGCGCGTCCGCTTCGTATCTCGCGCGGGCTCTCCTCCGTGCGCGACCACTGCGCGACGAAATTGTCCTGCGCCCGCACCACAGCAGCGCCATCAAA
>CAZXNY010000342.1:0-3339 GCA_964642205.1 uncultured Caulobacteraceae bacterium | reverse complement strand
CTTACACGCTCTCGGGCATTAGCCCTTGGCCCTGCGTGGCGCGGATCGCGGTGCAGAGATTGCTCTTGCGGGAGAGGCACGTTTTGCACTGGCGGCATTCGGGCGTGTAGAGCGGGATCACGTGATCGCCGACTTTCACGCTCGTCACGCCCGCGCCGATTTCGCGCACGACGCCTGCGCCTTCGTGGCCGAGCACGGAAGGGAAGAGGCCTTCGCTGTCTTTGCCCGAGAGCGTGTAAGCGTCGGTGTGGCACACGCCCGTCGCCATGATCTCGACGAGCACTTCGCCGGCCTTCGGGCCTTCAAGATCGAGTTCGACGATCTCGAGGTCTTTGTTGGGGGCGACGGCCAAAGCGGCGCGGGTTTTCATCCGATGCCTCAATCGTTTGTGTTGCGTACTATCGTGCGAAGCGCCGCGCAAGCGGCGAGTCAGGGAGAAGCGTAGCGCGCCGCGACCCGTTTTGCTTCGGCCGCGATGGCGGCGCGCAGCGCTTTGGGCGCGATCACCTCCGCTTCGGCGCCGAGGCTGAGGAGGAGCCGCACGCCATGCGCGCCTTCCTCCAGCGGAATATCGGCTTTGCGCCACCCATTGGCGGCTGGTTTGGCCGCGCTGGCGGCTTCGGCGGCGATCGGATGGGCCGCGCGGAGCATGCGCATGCCTTCTTCGGTGAGCCGCACGGTTGCGCGCGCGCTGAAGAGGCGCGTCTCGAAATCGCGCGCCCAGGCGGCCCAATACTTCGCTAGGTTGAAGCGCGCGGGGCGCTTGAAGGTTTGGTCTCTGATCTTGAGCGACGCGATGTTGGAGGCGCGATACGTGCGCGGCGTTGGCGGTTTGCCCGCGCTCTTCGCGGCCGCAACGAGATACCAAACGCCGCCCTTGAGCACGAGGCCGAGCGGATCGACGTCACGCGTCACCACGCCATTCCAGCTGTCGTAGCGGATGCGCACGCGCTTGGCGCGCCACACCGCGTCCGCGAGTCGCGGCAGGCACGGAATCGTTTCCGTGCGCGCGTACCAGGGCGCGGGATCGAGATGGAAGCGCGCGGCGATGGCCAGCGCGCTCGCGCCGGAATCTCGCGGCAGGCTCGCGAGCATCTTTAGTTGCGCGGCGGCGGCTTCCGCGCCGATTCCAAGATCGGCCGCGGCGTCGCCAACGCCCGCGAGGAGCAGCGCTTCGGCTTCGGCTGGCGTGAAGCCCGTAAGGCGCGTCCGGTACCCGTCGAGCAACGCGAACCCGCCAGCGCGGCCGCGTTCGGCGTAGACCGGCACGCCCGCGGCGGAGAGTTGGTCAATGTCCCGGTAGATCGTCCGTACGGAGACTTCGAACTCGCGTGCGAGATCGGTCGCGCTCGCGCGGCCTTTGAGCTGCAGGAGGATGAGGATCGAGAGTAGCCGGCTGGCGCGCATCGGTTTGTCAGTAGCACGAAAACATGACGCGGCGTGTCAGGTATCGGCGCTTACACCCGCGCTCCAACGAGGAGCGTGGACATGGACGACGGGCGGCGCGATTTCGATTTCCTGGAAGGCGATTGGCTGGTGGCGCATCGGCGGCTCAAGGAGCGGCTCGCAGGCTGCACGGAGTGGGAGACGTTTACGGGGCGTTGCACGCTGCACAAGACGCTCGGCGGGCTCGGCAATTGCGATGACAATGTCATCAACCTGCCGGACGGCGCTTATCGCGCGATGACGACGCGCGCGTTCGATCCGGCTACGTACAGCTGGGCGATCTGGTGGCTCGATGCGCGCTGGCCGCACCGTGTCGATGCGCCCATGATCGGACGGTTCGAGAACGGCGTTGGCGCGTTCTTCTGTGATGACACGCTCAACGGCGTGCCGATCCGCGTGCGGTTCTTGTGGACCGACACGCACACCAACGCGCCGCATTGGGAGCAGGCGTTCTCTACGGACGGAGGCGAGACCTGGGAGGTGAATTGGCGGATGCGCTTTACGCGCGCGGCTAAAACCTGACGTGGGGTGTCATGGTTGGCGTGCAAGCGTGTGGTCCAAGTTTGGAGAGCCACATGAATCAGGATCGACGCACGCTTCTCAACGTCACCGCCGCGCTCGGCGCCGCCGCATTGCTCGCGGAGAACGCCAGCGCCGCGGCCGTCGCGCCGACGCCCACACGCACTGTGCCGCCGGGGCGGCCGGGCGAGTTCGACTTTCAGGCCGGCGAGTGGCGCATCGCGCACCGGCGCCAGCCGACGCCGGGCGCCGCGTGGGATGAGTTCACGGGCGAGGCGACATGTTGGACCATCCTCGGTGGAGTCGGCTCCATCGAAGAGCTCCGAATCCCGGCGCGCAATTTCGCCGGCATGGGGCTGCGGCTGCTCGATGTGAGTGCGAATGTTTGGAACGATTTCTGGGTCAACGCCCGCAGCGGCGCGCTGACGACGCCGGGGCAGACGGGCGGGTTCGTCAATGGCGTCGGCACGTTCGAGGCCAACGAGATGGACGGCGAACAGCCGATCGTGGTGCGCGGCGTGTGGGATGAGATCACGTCCAATTCCTGCCGCTGGCGCCAGCTCATTTCGCGCGATGCGGGCGCGAGCTTCCAGGAGAACTGGATCATGCACTGGCGGCGCGCGTAAGGTTGCGCAGCGCGGCATGCGCCCGCACAACGCGGGCGCATGCCCCAAGATGAGCGCAGGCCGCGCCTCGACCATATCGTGATCCGCACGCCGCACCGCGACGACGTCGTGCGCGATCTCGCAGCGCGGACAGGCCTGCCGCTGCTCGATGGCTTCTCCGAAGATGCGCATCTTCGATCACGCGGCGTCCGTTTTGGGGATGGCCCGTTCTTCGACGTTTTCGAGTGGCCAGAAGATCGCGCGCCGTTCTCGCCGCTCGTTGCGATCGCGGACGATCTTGCGCGCGTGGCGGCGATCGCGGACGCGCAAGGCTGGGCCTACGTCGTCCATCGCGGCGAGGACGCGCCCGAACCGGTGAGGCCGCATTGGTCGACGCTGTCGTTCCGGCGCGGGCAGGGGATCGTCTCGTCGCTGTTTGCGATTCAGTATGTGCGGGTGCGCCGCGCCGCGACGCCCTACCGCGGCTTCCTCTACGATCCAGACTACGGCGTGCGCGAAAAAGCGCGCTTCGGGCGCGTTGTGCTTGGCGCGCGTGATGAGAGCGCCGCAGCCGGCGCGCTCAGCGCGCTCGGGTGGCATGACTTGCTCGACCTAGAGCCCGTCAATGAAGACGGCTTCTTGCGCGCGGAGTGGCTCGGGCCGCGCGGGCCCGAGCACTTCCAGGCTTAGGCGCCCGTAAATTTCGGCGCGCGCTTTTCGATGAACGCGTCGATGGCTTCGATGTTGTCGGCGGTTTCGTGCGCGATGG
>CAZXNY010000341.1:0-3347 GCA_964642205.1 uncultured Caulobacteraceae bacterium | reverse complement strand
GGCGCGCCCGTCTCAGCAAGTTGCATCAGCATCGGATGCTCGATGCGGCATGGCGCGCACCATGAGGCGTAGAAGTTGATCACGTAGGGCCGGCCCGCGAACGCTTCCGGCGTCACGACGGCCGCGCCTTCTAGCGCAGCGAGTTGGTAGGCCGGCGCTTCCCGGCCAAGGCGCGCTTCGAATGCGGGCGCGCGCGCAACGCCACGCGACATGATGTAGATTGCCGCGCCCGCGATCATCAGCAGAACGAGCAGCGGCGCAAAGCGCGCAAGCACGCGCATCAGCCGCCCTTTTCCTTATCGGCTTCATGGTGCGCGGCTTCTTCAGCGCGCGAAAGATTCCAGAACACCCATGCCGCGAGCGCGATGAAAATCAGCGCCGTCAGCGCGTAAGCTGGGCCAACGTAGATGGCGTGCGGATCGGCCCAGTTCATGCTGCACTCCGCGCGCGGCGTGCCTGCGCGGCGCGCGTGCGGCGGCGGTAGATGTCGGCGCGCATGCCGGCGAGGGTGAGCGCGGCGAACGCTGCGGCGTAGGCGCCCGCCATCGTGAAGAGCGGGCCGATCATGCTCGGGTGAATGCTCGATCCGCCTTCGCGCAGAATGCTGGCAGGCTGGTGGAGCGTCGACCACCACTCCACCGAGTAATGCACGATCGGCAGATTGATCGCGCCGGCGAGCGCGAGGATGGCGCCAAGGCGCGCGCCGCGTTCGTCTTCGTCGGTCGCGGCGCGCAGCGCGATGTAGCCCAGGAACGTGAGGAAGAGAACGAGCATCGACGTGAGGCGCGCGTCCCACTCCCACCACGCGCCCCAGGTCGGCCGGCCCCAGAGCGAACCGGTTGCGAGACACAAACCAGCATAAGCCGCGCCGATCGGCGCCATCGCGCGCGCGGCGATGTCTGCAAGCACGTGGCGCCACACGAGGTAGGTGAAGCTCGCGCCCGCGAGCGCGGCGTAGATGCCCATCGACCACCAGGCGGCAGGCACGTGGACGTACATGATCCGCACGCTCTCACCCTGCTGATAGTCGGGCGGCGAATATTGCAGGCCCCACGGCAGGCCGATCACGAACAGCAACAGCGCGAGCGCGCCCGTTGCGGGCAACAGCCATGCGCTCGCAGCCATGAACTGCTGCGGGTTCGCGAGCCCTGAGACCTTGGTGGTGATCTTCGCCGTGGTCATCGCCGCTCCGTGGCGCCGTGCGGGGTTGGGTGCAATGCGGTCATTCGCCCAAAACCATATCACTCTACTTGCGCGCGCAGCGCAGCGGCGGCCGCCAGTGGGCCAAGCGCGGCGGCGACGGCCGCGCACGCGGCGAGCATCAGGAATGCTGGACCAAAGGCGCCGGCATCGGCCGCACCGAACAGGACGGGCGGCGCAAAGAACGGCAGCGCGAGGAGCGCGATCAGCACCCCCGCGCGCTTGACGCCGGCTGTGATCGCCGCGGCTGCGAGACCCGCCCCAATGAAGGCGGTGTTGGCCAGCAACAGCCCAGCGACAACACCAGGGATCGCACTTGGCGGCGCGCCGAGCATCACGACGGCAGGCGCGCCGGCGAGCGCAAGCGGCAGACCGATGACGATCCACAACGCCGCGCCCTTGGCGGCGGCAATCGCCGTGAGCGAGGCGTCAGCGAGAAAGAGTTGATCGAGCGAACCATCTTCGAGATCGGCCTGAAACAGCCGCTCCAATGTGATCAGCGCCGCAAGCGCCGCCGCGATCCAGATCAAAGGCGCGCCCGCTTGCGCCAGCAAAACGCGCTCTGGCCCCATCGCGAGCGGGACAAGCACCGTAACGCCCAGGAAGAAGCCGAGCGGCGCAGCCGGTCCAGCGCGCCAAGCGAGCGCGAGTTCGCGTTTGAAGACAGCGGCGAGCGGGCTCATGGCGCGCGCTCCAGCACAATCGTTTCACTTGGCGTTTCGCTCAGCAGCTCATGCAGCGCCGCGACGGCCATGCCGCCGCCCGCGCGATGTTCCGCGATTAGCGACGCGACGAGCGCTTTGCCGTTCGCATCGAGCGCGGCGGCCGGTTCATCGAGCAGCCAAAGCGCACGCGGCGCCGCGAGCAGCCGTGTGAGCGCAAGGCGGCGCGCTTGGCCTTGGCTGAGCGCGCGCGCCGGCAAATCGGCAATGCTTGCGAGGCCGACGCGCGCGAGCGCGGCTTCGGCCGATGCGGGCGAGCCGCCGAGGAGACCTGCCCAGTAGAGCGCGTGGGCGCGGACGCTGAGCGCACTCTTCAAGCCATCGCGATGGCCGAGCAGATGGAGGCGTGTTTCGGGCGCTTCGCCGAAATGGATCGCGCCTGCCTCGACGCGGATGAGGCCGGCGATAGCGCGCAGAAGGCTCGTCTTTCCCGCGCCGTTTGGGCCGGTGAGCGCAGCGAAACCGCCGGGCGCGAGCGTGAAGCTGGCGGGCGCAAACAGGCTCACGCCGCCGCGCGCGATCGTGACGGATTCGACCCGCAGAGGCTCAGGCGCGCTCACGCCTTCGAGACGCCGAAAACTGGTCTTGGCCCGGCCCACATCGCGGCCGCCTTCTACCAGAGCGCGCGCCCGATTGCAGGCGTGCTAAGGTCGCGCGCACTTCGGAGGCGGGACATGCGGGCCAGAATGCAGGTTGTGGCGGGGTTGGTGTTGGCGGCGGCTTTGGCCGCGTGCGGCCAGAACATGAGCGCGCCCGAACAGGCTTCGACCGCCGCGCCCGCCGCCGACATGGCGATGGGCGGCGCCGCGCCCGCCGCTCCGCCCGTTGAGCGCGCCTCCGGCGAGGCCGAGGAGGCGCCGCAGGACGCGGACCCGAACGCTGCCCCAGGCGGCAGCCCGCAGGGGCCGGAGACGCCCTCGCCGGTGTCCTATCTCGCTTACACCTACACGCTCGGCCTCGAGCTGCCGGGGGACCGGATGATCGGGGTGATGGACGGGCACGCGGCGGCATGCCGCCAGGCCGGGCCGCGTTTTTGCCAGTTGATTGGCGCCGAACGCAGCGGCGATCCGGAGGCTTACATCCGCGGCTCGGTCACGCTCCGCGGGGAACCAGCCTGGCTGCAGCGCTTCATGGCGAGCGTCGCGACCGACGCGCAGAACGCGGGCGGCGAGATCAAACAGCAATCGACCACCACCGAAGACCTCACCCGCGCGATAATCGACACCGAAGCGCAGATGCGCGCCAAGCGCGCGCTGCGCGACAGGCTGCAGCGCCTCTTGGAGAGCCGTCCTGGGCGCCTTTCCGATCTTCTGGAAGTCGAGCGCGAGCTCGCGCGCGTGCAGGCCGAGATCGACGCCACCGAGAGCAATCTCGCGGCGATGCGCACGCGCGTGTCGATGTCGATGCTGACGCTGAACTACGAAA
>CAZXNY010000340.1:0-3353 GCA_964642205.1 uncultured Caulobacteraceae bacterium | reverse complement strand
AGGCGAACACGACGCGCGCAACGCCCGCCTCCGCGAGCAGCGCGGCGCAGGCTTTGCCTCCTTTGGAGCGCTGCGCGCACGGCTCCAGCGTCACGTAAGCCGTGGCGCCGCGCGCATCGACGCCGCGCAGCGCTGCCTCCTCCGCGTGCGGCGCGCCGCCATCCGCGGTCGCGCCTTCGCCAATCACAGAATCATCGCGCACGAGGACGCAGCCGACGGCCGGGTTCGGCGCTGTGCGGCCCGCTTGCGCGCGCGCCAGGTCCAGCGCGCGACGCATGAAGTCTTCGTCGTTCACGCCGGCAACGGTTGGGCGCGGGCTTCATCGAGGTAGCGCGCGGTTTTGGGCTTCATCGCATCGTCGAGTTCGATCAGCAGCGGATTGCCGGTCGGGATCTCGACGCCGATGATTGCTTCGTCCGAGAGGCCCCAGATCAGCTTCACAATCGCACGCAGTGAATTGCCGTGCGCAGCGATGATGAGGTTTTCGCCGCGCTTCAGCGCGGGCGCGAGCGTTTCGTTCCAGTACGGCAGCACGCGATCGAGCGTGAGCTTCAGCGATTCCGTCTGCGGCAGGTTCGCGATGCCCGCGTAACGCCGGTCGGTCTTGAAATCGTAGTCGCCGCCATGCGCGAGCGGCGGCGGCGGCACGTCGTAGGAGCGGCGCCACACCTTCACTTGCTCATCGCCGTGCTTCTTGGCGGTTTCGGCTTTGTTGAGCCCGGTCAGCGCGCCGTAGTGGCGCTCATTGAGCCGCCAATCCTTGAACTGCGGCAGCCAGATCAGATCGGCGTTTTCGAGCGCGAGATTGCCTGTGCGGATGGCGCGCTTCTGCACGGATGAGTGCAGCGCATCGAACCGGACGCCGCTTTCCTTGAGCAAAAGCCCCGAGCGGCGCGCCTGCGCCTCGCCTTCGGCGGTGAGATCGACGTCCACCCAGCCGGTGAAACGGTCTTCGAGATTCCACTGGCTCTGGCCGTGGCGGACAAGCGCGAGAAAAGGCATGACCGGTTGCTCCCAAGCGCCGCCCTCTCCGTCAAGCTGCAAGGCCGCTTGGCTGCTACCCGGAACGGCGGCATAGGAGCCGCGATGCGCTTCCCGCTGTTCCACCCGCTCCTGCTCTATCCGGCGCTCGCGCTGGCGGCGGCCGCGTTGATCTTCCTGTCGCTGCGCCCCGATCTCGGGATCATGACGACCTCCGCCCAGGCAGGCCGGTTCGAGGAGGGCGCCGTGGTTCTGGAGGGCGAGGCGCTCGCCCACCCTGAGGTCGGGCCGGGCATGTTCGCGCATGTCGCCCGTGACGGGCTGGGGCGGGCCATCGGCCTTCGGGTCGCGGTCGGGCCCAATCTCGGCGACCCAACCGCGAACGACCGGGGCGTCCAGGTCCTGCTCAACAGCGAAACCGCCGCGCGTCTGCCGCCCGGCGAAGCAATCGTCGAGGTGTTGGTGCGCCCGGTGCCGCTGACCACCGCGCCCGAACTGGCGGTCAGTCTGCAAGGCGCCGGACCGGTCGTCTGGGCGACCCAGGAAATGGCTCCTGAGCCGCGCATCGTGCGGTTCTCGGTCCCCTACGGGGCGTCGATGACGGCGGTGGGGCTGCGGCCCATCGCGGAGTACGCGGACTACAATTACGGCTTTGAGATCGGCCGCATCCGGATTTTGCCCGCGACAGCTTCGCCGCGTTGAACTTTTAGAGCCAATCCCCCAAAGACGGGGCCGCTCTCCTTCCCCCGGAAATCCGATGTTCCCAAAGCCGCGCGCCGACCTCGCTTCCAACACGCGCGAGTTCGAAACTCTGCCGCTCGTGAAGCCGACCGGCTTTCGCGAGTACGACGCGCGCTGGTGGTTTGGCGTGCCCGGCAATCCGAAGGCGCCGGAGCTCAACGCGCTGGGCGTGCAGGCGCTCGGGCTTGGGCTTGGCACACTGGTGCGCGAGATGGGCGTCGCGCCCCGCATCGTGGTGGGGCACGATTTCCGGTTCTACTCGCTCTCGATAAAGCAAGCGCTGACCGTTGGCCTGCTGCAAGCCGGCATGGAAGTGCACGACATTGGGCTCGCGCTTTCGCCGACGTCGTATTTCGCGCAATTCGCGCTCGATATTCCGTGCGTCGCGATGGTCACCGCCTCGCACAACGAAAACGGCTGGACCGGCGTGAAGATGGGCGCCGATCGCCCGCTTACGTTTGGCCCAGACGAGATGGGCAAGCTGCGGGACATCGTGCTCGAAGGGCGCTTCAAACCGGCGCCGGGCGGCTCGTATGTGCGCGTCGAAGGGATGCGCGAGCGGTACATCGATGATGTCGCGTCCCGCGTGAAGCTCTCGCGCCCAATCCGCGTCGTTGCAGCGTGCGGCAACGGCACGGCCGGGGCGTTCGCACCCGATGCGCTGCGCAAAATGGGCGCGGAAGTCATCGAGGTCGATTGCGAACTCGATTGGACGTTCCCGAACTACAACGCCAATCCCGAAGACACCGAAATGCTGCATGCGATGGCGGCGGCCGTGAAGAAGCACGGCGCGGAAGCCGCGCTCGGCTTCGATGGCGACGGCGATCGCTGCGGCGTTGTCGATGACGAAGGCGAAGAGATTTTCGCCGATAAGATCGGCCTGATGCTCTCGCGCGACCTCGCCCCTCAGCACAAGGGGGCGACGTTCGTCGTCGATGTGAAATCGACCGGGCTCTACGCGATCGATCCGGTGCTGAAGGCGAACGACGTCAAGGTCGATTATTACAAGACCGGCCATTCCTACATTAAGCGCCGCACCACCGCACTCGATGCGCTCGCGGGCTTCGAGAAGAGCGGGCATTTCTTCTTCCGCAAGCCGTACGGCCTTGGCTATGACGATGGCCTCGTCGCCGCCGCAGCCGTGCTGCAGATGCTGGACCGAAATGCGGGCAAGAAGCTCTCGGATCTCCGGAAGGCGCTGCCGGTCTCCTACACGTCGATCACGATGAGCCCGCATTGCGATGACGAGAAAAAGTACGGCATCGTCGATAAAGTCGTGGCGGACTACGAAAAGCTGGCCAAGGACGGCGGCAAGATTCTGGGGCGTGCGATCCGGGACGTGAACACCGTCAACGGCGCACGCGTGACGTTGGAAGACGGCGCCTGGGTGCTGGTGCGCGCTTCGTCCAACAAGCCCGAACTCGTCGTCGTGGTTGAAAGCATGACGAGCGACGCCGACATGAAGGCCCTCTTCCGCGAGGAGGTGAAGCCGCGCCTCGCCAACTTCCCGGAAGTGGGCAAATACAATCAGGAGATTTAGGGTGACGGGCCGCCTTTTGCCCTGCCTCCCTAAGCGCGGAGTTGAGCCATGCGCGTAACGATGATCGGCACCGGCTATGTGGGCCTCGTGT
>CAZXNY010000339.1:0-3364 GCA_964642205.1 uncultured Caulobacteraceae bacterium | reverse complement strand
CAGCCCGATGGGCCGATGAACGCCGTGACCGAACGGTCCGGAATTTCGATCGAAACTTCGTTGAGCGCTTTCTTGTCGCCGTAGAACACGGAAACGTCGCGCGCGACGGCCTTAATCGTATCGGAAACGGCGACACGCCCCGGCGCACGGACCAGCGGCGCGCTCATCGCGGGAGGCGCGCCCGAAAGCGATCGATCGTCGGCCGGCGCGCGTTCCATTGGAGCCCCCATGCGAAACCATTTCCTTCGGCCGCGCGCCCTCTTATCGGCCTTGCGTGACAGTCCTGTGACGCGCCCTGTGCCGGAAGAAACTGCGTCACAGCGCGCGCTCCACATACGCAGCGAACGCTGAGCCCCGCCCCGGTTCGCTCTCCACAAGCAAACCGCCGCGATGGCGGTTCACGATGTGCTTAACGATGGCCAACCCGAGGCCCGTGCCGCCTTTTTCGTCGCCCATTTCGCGTTCGACACGAAAGAAGCGTGCGCCGAGTCGCGGCAAAAAGCGCCGCGCGATTCCGGGGCCAGCGTCCACGACGCGCACATATGCATAGGAGCGTCCCGCCGCCGGGGCGGGCGTGAGCAGCGCGATGTGGCCCGCTTCCGGCCATTGCCGGCCCGCGCGCTCGATCGCCTCTTCCCGGTCCGCGCCGGAACCGACCTCGATCGTCACCGTCCCGCCTTCGGGCGAATACTTGATCGCGTTATCGACGAGGTTCTGCACCACCTGCACGAGCTGGAAGCGATGTCCAACCACCATCGCGCCCGCGTCCGGCCCGGTGAGCGAGAGCGTCACCTTCTGCTCGCCCGCAACGCCCGTCAGCGCATCGACCACCTCGCGCGCCACGCCCACGAGATCGGCGCGATCCGACGGCGGCACATGCTCATCGAGCTCGATGCGCGAAAGCGAAAGCAGATCGTCAATCAAGCGGCGCATGCGCTCGGCCTGCACCTGCATCAGACGCAAAAACTTTGCGCGGTCTTCCGCATTGTCGCGCGCTGGCCCCGCAATCGTCTCGATCGCGCCCATAACCGCCGCGAGCGGCGTGCGCAATTCGTGGCTCGCATTCGCGAGAAAATCCGCGCGCATGCGTTCGGTGTTGATCCGCGCGGTTTGATCGTGAAACGCGATCAGCGCCGCGCGCGTCTCGCCCCATTGCACGGGCGCGACATAGGCGCGGACATGCTCTTCCACTTGCGCACTGGTCTCGTACTCCACCGTGCGCGTCGCGCCGTCATGGGCGGCGGCTTGCACCGCATCGAGAATGTCGGGCTGCCGCAGGATCGCCGAGAGCCTGAGCCCCGTCGCCTCGAACTGCAGCGTCTGGCGCGCCGCGAGGTTCGAGCCCGCGATCCGCCCGTCCGCATCGATCAGCAGCGCCGCCTCCGGCATCGCCTCCAAGAGAGGGGTCAACTCCGCGAGCCCCTTAGGGCGGCCCTCAGCGCCCACCGCCCGCGGTTCTGTCGCCGGCGCGCCTGCATTCCGGATCGACCAAGCCATCCAGCCCGATGCGCCGCCCGCCCCGAGCGCCAACAGCGCCGCCAGCGGGTTCACCGGCAACGCCACCAGCGCCGCGAGCCCCCCGGCCGCAGCGCCGCCCCAAGCCAGCTGCTCGGGACTGATGTTGAGAGGAAGGCGTGTCTCTGCCGCCATTCAGGTTCCGCCTCAGAGATTGGGCCGGTGTCGCCCCTGGGCAACGCCATCCACCGATTCGCGGCGCCGCCGCCTGCTGTCCGTCGCAAGACGGGTAGGCTAGACCGCCCGGCCTCGCCATCCATCTCCCCAGTTCTTGATTAGGAGACTTCGATGCAGCTCAGCCGCCGCGCCCTGATGGGCTCGAGCCTAGCGCTTCTCGCCACGTCCTGCGCCTCGAGCCAGTCCGCCACCTCCGGCGCGACCGGCGCCCCTGTCGCGGCGCCGCCCACGATCCCACCATGGGGCGTCGACCTCTCCGCACGCGATCTCAACGTGAAGCCGGGCGATGACTTCTTCCGCTATGTGAACGGGACCTGGATGGCCAACAACCAGATCCCGGATGACCGCACCCGCTGGGGCGCGTTCGACATGCTGCGCGCCAAATCGGAAGAGGACGTGCGCGTCATCGTTCAAGAAGTCTCGCAGCGTGGCGGCGCGCCCGGCACCGTCGAGCAAAAGATCGCCGACTATTACAACGCGTTCCTCAACGTCGATGAGATCGACGCAAAGGGCATGACGCCCGCGCGCGCCGATCTTGCCGCCATCGCCGCGCTCCGCACGCACGCCCAAGTCCTGACGCTCGTCGGCCGGCCGGACATGCCGGTCTCGTTCCCGATTGTCGCTTACATCAATCTCGATGAGCGCAATCCCGATCGCTACATCGTCTCCGTCACGCACGGCGGCCTCGGCCTCCCCGATCGCGAATACTACCGCCGCACCGACGGCGAGTTCCCGAACATCCGCCGAGAGTACGAAGCGCACATCGCGCGCATGCTCACCGCCGCCGAGCAGCCTAACGCGGCCGCCGCCGCGCGCCGCATCGTCGCGCTCGAACGGCGCATCGCCGATCTGCACTGGCCGATCGAGCGCCGGCGTGACCGCACCGCGACGTACAATCTGAAAACGCGTGCAGAACTCGTCGCGCTCGCGCCGCGCTTCCCGTGGACCGACATGCTGACCAGCGCCCAGCTGGGAAGCGCGCAAGAATTCGTCGTCCAAGAGCTCGACGCTATCGGCCCGCTCGCGCAACTCTCGCTGACGACGCCAGTTTCGACGTGGCGCGAATATCTCGCCTACCACTACCTCCACAACAACGCGTCCGTGCTGACGCGCGCGATCGATGCGGAAAATTTCGCGTTCCATGGCCGCACGCTGAACGGCCAACCGGCCGAGCGCGAACGCTGGAAGCGCGGCGTGGAATCGCTCGATGGCGCGCTCGGCGAAGCGGTCGGCCAGCTCTACGTGCAGCGCCACTTCCCGCCGAACGCGAAGGCGCAGATGCAGGAGCTCGTCGAGAACCTCCGCCGCGCTTACGGCGCCCGGATCGACGGCCTCACCTGGATGAGCGCGGAAACCAAAGTCGTCGCGCGCGAAAAGCTCGCCACGTTCCGCCCGAAGATCGGCTACCCCGATCGCTGGCGCGATTACAGCGCGCTCACCGTCACCGCTGGCGATGCATTCGGCAACGCCAAGCGCGCGGCCGTATTCGAGTACAACCGCCAAGTCGCGCGCCTCAATCAGCCGACGGACCGTGACGAGTGGTTCATGACGCCGCAAACCGTGAACGCCTATTACAACCCGGTGTTCAACGAGGTCGTCTTCCCCGCCGCGATCCTACAGGCGCCGTTCTTCGATCCGAACGCGGACGCCGCCGTGAACTACGGCGCCATCG
>CAZXNY010000338.1:0-3368 GCA_964642205.1 uncultured Caulobacteraceae bacterium | reverse complement strand
AGGGGGAGAGGGTTCGTCGTTGCTGAACGGCGCCGTTCAGCCGCCGTTCAGGTTGACCCGATCACGCTCCGATCCGGGAGAGTGTGTCATGAAGAAATTTCTTGCGGCCGTTTGCGCCGCTCTTGTGAGCGTGATGGCGCTGGCGCCCGTCGCGGAAGCGCGTGACCGCCATGGCTACGGCTACGGACGCTACGACCGTGGGTACGACCGCGGCTATCATCACGGCCGCCGTCACAACGACAACGGCGACGCCGTCGCCGCGGGTGTCGCTGGCCTCATTATCGGCGCGGTTGTCGGCTCGGCGCTGAGCCGCCCGAGCTATAGGGAGCCGCCGCGCTACTACGCGCCGCCCCCGCCTCCGCCGCAGCCCTACTACCGGGACGGCTATTACGGCGGCAACGGCGGCTATTACGCCCCGCCGCCGCAGCGCGTGTGCTACCGCACCGAACGCCAATGGGACCCCTATGCGGGGCGCCACCTGCGCGTTGAAGTGCCGTACAACTGCTAGCTAGCGGATCGCGACGAGCATCGGCCCGAGCGGCGTTCCCGCGTCGCGACGGTCGAGGCTCGGCGCCCATAGGCTCGAGACGGTGCCGTCCAAGAAGAGCGCGTTCGGGCATTCGAGCTGATCGCGGAAGAGCCGCGCGAAGCGCCCGAACGACACCGGCGTTTCGCTGATCACGGCGCGCACGACGCCGTTCTCACACACCCCGACGCCGTTGCGGATGAGCTTTGAAGGGCCGTCGTCCTGAAACGACGGATGCAGCGCGCCTTCGATCACCAGCATCGGGCCTGATTGCGTGGCCCAGCGTGGCTCGCCGCCGCGCGCTTGGTAGGCGGGCGTGGTTTCGACACGCGCAAAGCCGTCCGCATCGATCGAAAACACGCCGTTCGGCATCATGTGAAAATTGCCCGGGCCTTCGCGCGTCGCCAGCGCTTCGCGCTCGCGGCCTTCAGCGACGTAGAGCCCGATCGGCGCGCCCGCATCGTTGTACATCCCGGCGTTCATCGCGAACCGCACACGGCGCGCATCACCGCCAAGAAAGTCTTGTAGCGCGCGGAAGGTGCGCAGCGGCGCGCCCGCGCTATCGTCCCAATAGAGGCGGATCTCACTCGGCCGTGCGGTGCACACGGTGAAGACGTCGCCCTCGAACGCCTGCACCGAGCATGGTGGCGGCGCGGGCGGCTCTCGCGTGGCGCGGCCAATGAAGAACGCGCCGATCGCCACCACGACAATGGCGACGGCGGACGCGATGGCGATCTGCCCGAACGGCAGCTTCGGCACAGTGAACTTGCGCGGCGCGCGGCTCATTCGTCGCTGAGCGGCGATGGCGTCGTCGCTTGCGCGGCCTCCGCCGTGAGGCGCCGATTGCGCGGCTCTTCCACGCGCAACACCAGAAGCGCAATCGCCGCGAGCAGGAACACGATCGAGACCGAGAACAGCCATGTATAGCCGAGCGACGCCGCGATGATGCCGCCCACCAGAGGCCCGGCGGCGGCCATCGTGCCTTCGGCGGTGCCGGAAAGCGCCAGGCGCATCGCAACGTCCTCGCGCTTGCCGAACTCGAGCGCCATCGTGGACGCGGCCATCATGTACCCCGCCTGCGACGCGCCGAGGCCGACGAACGCGACGAAAATCCACTGCATGTCGTGGACGTTCATCAACAGCCCGGTCGCAGCGATCCACACGCCGAGCGAGGCGAGAAACACCGAGCGGAAGCCAAACTTATCGCCCGCATAGCCCCACAACAGGTTGGAGATCGTGTCGGCGCCGAGGAACGCGAGCGAGAGCAAACCGATGTTCGCGCCGGTGAGCTCGATCGTTTGGCTGGCGTAGAGAATGTAGAACGGCGCCGCCGCGCGCCCCGCCATCGCCAGGATCAGCGTGAGCGTGAAGAACATGAAGCCCGGGTCTTCGCGGAAGAGCGCGGGCATTTCCTTCACGCGGTCCCGCACCGAGGTTTTCGGGCGCACCGTCGGCGGGATCGGCTCGCGCATCAGCAGCGAGAGCGCAGTGAGGCCAAGACTCGTGAGGATGAACGCGAGCAGGAACGTCGTCGCGTAGCCGTTGCCCCAGACGTTGCTTTCGATGAACCAGCGGCCCGCGAAATAGGCGAGCGCGGCGGCGATCAAACCGCCCGTCACGTTGCGCCACGCTTGCAGGCGCCCGCGGCGCGACACCGGGATCACCTTCGCGAGCAGCACCTGGAACGCCACGCGCTGCATGCCGCCGAAGAGCCCGAGCATGAACAGGAACGCGATGATAATCGGCAGCTGGATATGCGTCGGCAAAAACCAGCCCGCGAGCGCGATGCCGAGGATCGGCACGCGCATGCCGGTGCCGATCCATTGCGCGACCGGCAGCACGCGCTTTCTGTGCTCGACCTGGCTCGCGCCAAAGATCGGCGACACCATCTGCCCGAGCTGCTGCAACGCGAGCCCCACGCCGACGACCGCGTTCGAACCGGAGAGCACGTAAAGATAGGCCGGCAGGAACGTCGGCGCGTTGACGAGCCGAAAGCCCGTCATCCCCAGCATGCCGTGCAGGTAATGGCCGATGTAATTGCGCCGGAGATTGTCCCAGACGAACCGCTCGTAGGCGGCCTCCTGCTCTTCCAGCGACTTCGGCTCTTCGGCTTCGACCGGCTTGTCCAACAGACGTCCCGCCCGCGCACGCCCCGGCGCAGGCCTCCCTCAGCGTTTTTAGATAACGGGGTACGCTCCTAGACCGCTGCGCCCCGGGGCGCAAATTCGGCCGCGGGCGCTACAACTTTTGAAGTGGCTGAACGCGTTTTTCCTCCCCGTCCTTGAACGCGAGCGCCTTGATGAAGCGCGGGCCGAGGATGTCGGTGAGACTCGTGCGCGCTGCGGGCGTCAGCGCGGCGTAAAGCGCTTTGAGGCAAAGCCAGCATTGGGCGGGGTAGTCGCGCGCCAGCGCGCGCATAGGGACGCCGCGCGCTTCGTAGGTCGCGAGCCGTTCGCCGCGGGCGAGCGTGTCGGTGAGGGCTTCCATCATCGGCAGGAAGCTCTCGCTCGCGAGCGCGATGAGGCGCGCGACGGCGGGCGCGCGTTTGCCCCATTCCCCGTCGTGGCCTGAGAGATCGTCGGCGTAGTTCACCCATTGCCAAGTGCGCACGGCGCGCTCGCGCATCAGCTTCTGGGGCGTCGGATCCGCTGCGAACTGGGAGAGCATGCCGTAGAGACCGAAATCGGCGATCGAGGGCCGGTCCCCCAACAAGAAGAGCTGCTGCGCCATGCCCTGCTCCAGAATTTCGAGCAGCATGAGATAATCCGCGTCGAACACGGCGCGCGCGCGGCCGGCGCCGCCGAGCGCATCGCGCACCATTTGCTGGCGCGCCGTCATCCGC
>CAZXNY010000337.1:0-3397 GCA_964642205.1 uncultured Caulobacteraceae bacterium | reverse complement strand
GGCCGGGCCAGGCGTCGAAGGCCGGCCGGGCTCAATCACGGGCCTCTTCACGGTCCTCGTCGATGGCGACGATCACAACGAGCCGATCGCCGACGCTGTACGCGGGATCCTCGACGGGCACATCGTGATGGAGCGGCAGATCGCCGAGCGCGGCCGCTATCCAGCGATCAACATTCTGAAGTCGCTCTCGCGGCTCATGCCGATGTGCCACACGCCCGAAGAGATGGCGCTGGTGAGCGACGCGCGCGCCGTGCTGTCGCTCTACACCGAGATGGAAGAACTGATCCGCATCGGCGCCTACAAGGCCGGCGCCGATCTCGCGATCGACCGCGCCATCCGCATCCGCCCCGCGCTCGAAGCCGTGCTCTCACAAGGGCGCGATGAGAATGCGCGGTTCGCCGATGGCTTCGCCGCGCTCGCCGCAGCGCTGGAGGGATAAGACATGAAGGCTCTGCCCACGCTCATCCGCGTCGCCCAGCGCGATCTCGATACGCTCCGGCGCGCGCTGGTGGAGGAGGAGGGCCGCAAGCTCGCCGCGCAGACGCGCCTCTCCGCGCACGATCAGGCGCTCGCGCGCGAACAGGAGCTCGCCCGCGCCGACTATGAATCCTCGCGCGCCTATGGCGGCTTCGCGGCCGCCGCGCTGCAACGCCGCCGCGCGATGGAAGCCGAGATCGCCATGCTGGACACTGAGGTGATGCGCTGGCGCGGGCTCGTCACCGAAGCGCATGTCGAGCTGAAGAAGCTCGAGCGGCTGATGGAGCTGCAGGCCGAGCGTGACGCGGTTGCGGCACGGCGCGCGGATGCCGCTGCAATGGATGAAATCGCGACCAATCGCGCCGCGCGGCGCTAGCTGCCTTCGCCGCTCGACAGCGTCTCGACGATGCGGATCACGTCTTCGAAGGCCTGGCTTTGCGGGTGCCGCACGGAAAGCGGCGTTTGCGCGCGGATCGAATCCGGCACGCGCGGATCGCGCGTCACGACGCCGGCGAATTTTGGCTTCATGCCGAGATATTCGTTACACGCCAGCGCGAATTGATCGAACACCTTGCGGCCTTTGATCCGGTTCTCGGCCATGTTGACGACGACCCAGGGGACAACCGCCGCGCCTTGCAGGCGCAGCAACTTCACCAGCGCGTAAGCATCGGTGAGCGCCGTCGGTTCTTCCGTCGTCACCAGCACGAGCTTATCGGCGCCGCGGCAGAATTTGAGCACGGTCGGGTCGATGCCGGCCGAAAGATCCATGAGCACGCGGTCGTAATGCGGCGCGATGCGCTGCACGCCGTTTACGATGCGCGTCACGTCCTCGATCTTGAGCGAGGCGAGCGCGCCCGAACCGGAATGGCCAGCGAGCAGGTCGAAGCCGCCATTGCGCCCCGGTCCGCCAAGCACGGGCGTCACTGCCGCATCGAGCTCAAGCCAGCCGCGCACGACGGAGTTGATGTCCGCTTGCGGCCGCACGCCAAGCTGCACGTCGACGTTCGCCAACCCCAGATCGCAATCGACCAAGAGCGCGCGTTGGCCCGCGCGCCCAAACGCGCAGGCGAGCGTCGTTGAAAGCCACGTTTTGCCGACGCCGCCTTTGCCCGATGCGATCGCCATGATCGGCGCGGGCTTGGCGCGGGGCTGAGGCGGCAGGCGGTTCGGCGCCGACATGACCACACAATCTTGCGCGCCACGGAATCATGAGGCGCTAGCATCAGTGTGCGCGCGGGAGGGTTCACGAGGCGTGAACGCCAAGCGCGGTTTGGTTAATCAGGGGTGAACTTTCAGACCTGACCCATCGCCTTGAGGCGCACTTTGGCGTGCACCTCGCTCTGCGCGAGCACGGCCGTCGTTGGCCGGAACCGCTCGATCAGCGAGCGCACGTACGGGCGGATGATCGGGGAGGTGAGCAGCACCGGCGTTTCGCCGGCCTTCGCCGCTTTCTCAAACGCGCCGCGAACATCGGCCACGAAATCGTGCAGCTTCGACGGCGCGAGCGCGAGGTGCCGCTCGGCCTTTTCGCCCACGAGCGATTCCATGAACGCCTGTTCCCATGCGGGCGAGAGCGTGATGATCGGCAGCGCGTTCTCGCCGTTGCGGTGCGCCCAGCAAATCTGGCGCGAGAGCCGCGAGCGGACGTGCTCGGTGACCTGCACGAGATCGTGCATCGCGGGCGCGGCCTCCGCGATGGCTTCGACGATCGCCGTGAGGTCGCGGATCGAGACACGCTCTTTGAGCAGGTTCTGCAACACGCGTTGCACGCCTGACCAGGAGATATGCGCGGGCGCGACGTCGTCGAGCAGCGATTGCGTCTCCTTCGGCAGCTCCTTCACGAGCTTTTTGACCTCGGCAAAGGTCAGCAGCTCGGACATGTGCTCCTTGATGACTTCCGTGAGGTGGGTCGAAAGCACCGTCGCGGGATCGACGATCGTGTAGCCGCGGAAGCTCGCTTCATCGCGCGCACGCTCATCGATCCAGGCCGCATCGAGTCCAAACGCCGGTTCTTTGACTTGCTCGCCCGGAATGGAAACGCCGCGGCCCGTCGGATCCATCGCGAGCAGGGCGCCCATCTTGAGCTTGCCTTGCCCGGCTTCCATTTCGCGCACGCGGATTTGGTAATTGTCTGGCGCGAGCTGCACGTTATCCAAGATGCGCACGCTGGGCATCACGAAGCCCATGTCCTGCGCAAGCGATTTGCGCAGCGCCTTGATCTGGTCGGTGAGGCGGCGGCCCTGCACGTCGTTGATCAGCGGCACGAGCCCGAAGCCAAGTTCGATGCGCACATCGTCCATCGCGAGCGCGGCTTGTGGTGTTTCTTCGACAGCTGGCGCAGCGGCGGGTTTTGCCGCTTCGACTTTCTTGACTTCTTCGCCCTGGCGCCAGAGCCGCCAGGCGAGCAAGCCCGTCACCGCCCCGACGATCGCGAACGGAATAAGCGGCATGCCTGGCAGCAACGCGGCCGCAATCGCGCACGCGCTGACGACGCCAAGCGCCTGCGGATAGGCGGCAAGTTGACTCGCGAGCGCCTTATCCGCAGCGCCGTCGATGCCCGCTTTCGAGACGAGCAAACCGGCCGCGACCGAAATCACCAGCGCCGGAATTTGCGTGACGAGACCATCGCCGACCGTGAGGCGCGTGTAGGTGTCGGCCGCTTGACCAATATCGAGGCCATGCGACGTGACGCCAATGATGATGCCGCCAACGATGTTGATCGCGACGATCAGCAGCCCGGCGATCGCGTCGCCGCGCACGAATTTGGACGCGCCGTCCATCGCCCCGAAGAAGCTGGACTCATCCTCAAGCGCTTTGCGGCGCGCCCGCGCTTCATGCTCGTTGATGAGACCGGCGGAGAGATCGGCGTCGATCGCCATCTGCTTGCCGGGCATCGCATCCAACGTGAAACGCGCCGCGA
>CAZXNY010000336.1:0-3401 GCA_964642205.1 uncultured Caulobacteraceae bacterium | reverse complement strand
GTGCGCACGAGCGCATCGGCGCCCATGAGTGCGCGGTCTCCATCCGCCATCGCGGCCTCCCATCGTGTCCAGCGCGACAAGCGCAATCTTGAGAGCTACGCTGCCCGCATGAGCGCGCAATTGGAAGTCGTCGTCGCGCGGCTGGAGACGCTGGCGGTTGACGCCATCGTGAATGCCGCGAACCGCGAACTCGCGCCCGGCGCGGGCGTCGATGGCGCGATCCGCCGCGCCGCCGGCCCCGCGCTCACCGAAGCGCTCAACCGCCACGGCCCGCTGCCAGACAGCAACGTGCTCATCACGCCAGGCTTTGCGCTGCCGGCGCGCTTCGTGATCCACACCGCCGCGCCCATCTGGCACGGTTCAGCGACACGCGATCACAAGATCGCCGCGCTCGCGCAATGCTACCGCGCCTGCCTCACCGCCGCGCACGAGGCGAGCCTCCACGCCATCGCGTTCCCCGCGCTCGGCACCGGCATCTACGGCTGGCCGCGCGACATCGCGTGCCGCATCGCGATCAGCACCACGCGCGCCGCGCCGCACGCGCCGCAACGCGTCCTGTTCTGCTGCTTCACCGAAGAAGACGCCGCGTTCTACCGCGAGGCGCTCGCGGCCTAAGCAGCTGCCAGCGTTTCCAGGAACCGGATCGGCGCGCCGAGCGGGGCGTTTTGCACCGCGCCGTCGCGCATCACGAACTGGCCACGGATCACCGTCGCCATCGGCCAGCCCTTGGCCTCGAACCCATCGAACGGCGTCCACCCAACGCGCGTCGCTTGCTCTGCCGCCGTGATCTTCCGCACCGCCTTGAGATCGACGATCGTAAAATCGGCGTCGTAGCCAAGCGCGATGCGGCCCTTGCCGGCGATGTTGAAGATGCGCTGCGGGCCCGCGCTCGTCAGATCGATGAAGCGCTGCAGCGAAAGCCGGCCTTCCGCGACATGCGTGAGCATCACCGGCACCAGCGTCTGCACGCCCGGCATGCCCGACGGCGACTTGGGATAGGGCTGGGCTTTCTCTTCGCGCGTATGCGGCGCGTGATCGGTGCCGAGAACATCGACGACGCCCTGCGTGATCCCAAGATCCCAAAGCGCCGCGCGATCGGCCGGATAGCGGATCGGCGGGTTCATCTGCGCAAAGCCGTTCAGCCGCTGATAAACGCCGGGCGCTTCAAAGGTGAGGAACTGCGGCAGCGTCTCTACGGTGGCGACGTCCTTCGCGGTCGCCAGAAACTCCATCTCGATCTTCGAGGACACATGCAGCACGTGCACGCGCTTGCCGTATTTGCGCGCAGTGTTCACCAGCCGCTGCACCGCGAGCAGCGCCGCCTGATCGTCCCGCACTTCGGGATGGCTCGTCCAATCCCCATCGCGCGCCAACGGCTTGCGTTCGATCAACCGCGCTTCGTCTTCGGCATGGAACGCGCCGCGGCGCTTGATGTGCTTGAGAACCTGCGCAAGGCCCTCATCGTCCTTCACCAGCAACGTGCCGGTGGACGACCCCATAAACGTCTTGATCCCGCAACAACCGGGCGTGCGCTCCAGATCGGGCAGTGTCTCGTAATTGTCAGGCGAAGCGCCAGCGTAGAACGCGTGATCGACCCAGAACCGGCCCTTCGCGCGATTGAGCTTGTCGTTCAGCGCATCGACGGTCGTCGTCGGCGGATCGGTGTTCGGCATCTCGAACACCGCGGTCACCCCGCCCAGCGCCGCCGCGCGCGATCCCGTCTCGAAATCCTCTTTGTGCGTCAGCCCCGGTTCGCGGAAATGCACCTGGCTATCGATCACGCCGGGCAGGATGGTCAGCCCCTTCGCCTCGAACACCTCGCCCGCGCTGGCTTGCGAAAGATCGCCGATCGCAACGATCACGCCGCCGCGCACGCCAATGTCCGCGCGCCCGACGCCGTTGTGGTTGGCGACATCGCCGCCGCGAAGGATCAGATCGTACGTCGCTGTCATCGCAATCCGCCTGCGTGAAGAAGCTCGCTCGCCGCCTGCTCGGCGGCATCGACTGTAATGTCTTCCATCAGCGAGCGCGTGATGTGGGGCATGTAGCCCTCGGCCATGATCGCTTCATAGGCCCGCCCGCGCAGCGCGCGCGTGCGCACGCCATACGGGCCATAGACACGCTCATCCGACGGCCCGAACAGCCCAAGGGTCGGCGCGCCAGCGGCGGCCGCGATGTGCATCAGTCCGCTGTCATTGCCGATGAACAACGTCGCGCGCTCGAGCAGCGCCGCGCATGCGTTGAGATCGAGCTTGCCCGCAAGGTCCGTCGCGGTCACGCCGTCGGCGTCGAGGCTTGCGGCGATCTCGCTCGCGATCGCGCGATCTTCCGGCCCGCCGAGCAGCGCGATGCGCGCGCCCGGCAGCGGCCCCGATGGCGAGACAAGCCGCCGCGCCACCGCCGCGAACCGCTCCGGCGGCCAGCGTTTGCCGATGAAGTTCGAACCCGGCCCAAGCGCCAAAATCGGCTCAGCGCCCGGCATCGCTGCCTCCGCGTCGGCGCGCGCGCGCTCATCCGTGATCACGCGCGGCGCCAGCGCGTGCGGCGCATCCATCAGCTCCGTGAGCTCGTCGATCTTGTGCCGGACCGCGCTCGTTTTACGGTTCACGATCCGCCGCCGCGCCGAAAGCGCGTAGGTGAGCAGCGTCCCGCGAAGATCGACCGCAAGATCGAAGCGCTCCCGGCGCAGAATCCGCCACAGCGCGAACCAATGCCCATCGTCCCGGCGCTTTTCGATTCTGTGCAGCGCCGCCAGCCCCGGCGTGGCGCGAAAGAGATCGGCGGGCAGGCCGCCGCACGCGATTGTCACCTGTCCGGGAGCCAAAGTCTGAGCGTAGGCGAGCGCCCCCGTCGCCAGGACGGCGTCCCCAATACGATTGGGCGCGATGAAAAGTACCCCCGGCATGGCCTTGGGCCTTAGAGGCGGCGCCCCGCCTTGCCAAGCGAGCCGCCCAGCCATGTCCTGAGGCCGCTTGCCGCGTCCGCCCCGGCGGGCCAACTAGCGGTGATGGACGCCGCCCGCCTCGACCGCTCGATCCTCCGGGTCACCGGCCCCGACGCGCGCCCGTTCCTGGACAATTTGATCACCCAAGACCTCGGCAAACTCGCCGCCGCGCCCTGTCTCTACGGCGGGCTGCTCAGCCCTCAGGGCAAGGTGCAGGCGGACTTCCTGATCTGGCCGGAAGCAACCGGCGGGATCTGGCTCGAAGCCGACCCCGCACGCGGACCGGACCTCCTGCGCCGCCTGACCATGTTCAAGCTGCGCGCCGCCGTGACCATTGAAGACGCAAGCGGCGAGATGGCCGCGGTGTGCGGCCAAGGCGTTCCCGACCCGCGCCTGCCCGCACTCGGTCTGCGCGCGCTTGTCCCGGCGAGCGAAGCCTCCACGCTGAGCAAGGACA
>CAZXNY010000335.1:0-3413 GCA_964642205.1 uncultured Caulobacteraceae bacterium | reverse complement strand
CTGATGGGCGCGATCGCGAACATGCGGCCGGATCTTTGGTGCGGCGTGATCGGCGCGGTCCCCTTCGTCGATGTGCTCAACACCATGAGCGACACCAGCTTGCCGCTCACGCCGCCTGAATGGCCCGAATGGGGCAACCCGATCGAGGACGCGGAGGCCTACGACTACATCGCCTCCTACTCGCCCTACGACAACATCGAGCCAAAGGCCTATCCAGCCATTCTCGCGACGGGCGGCCTCTCCGATCCGCGCGTGACCTATTGGGAGCCGACGAAGTGGATCGCGCGGCTGCGGCCCGCGACCACGAGCGGGCGGCCCTGCTTGCTGAAGATGAACATGGAAGCGGGCCACGGCGGCGCGTCGGGCCGGTTCGACTTCCTGCGTGAGATCGCGGTCGATTACGCCTTCGCACTGAAGGCGGCCGGCGCGCGCGAGGCCGGCGGCGCGTTCTAAAGTCCAACCTTCTCCAACGCGGCCCTCAGTGGCGCTGTCGCAATCGGAAACGCCGATTGGGCGCCAATGCGACTGGCGTTGATCGGACCCCGCACCTGAGCAAAGCTTGACGTCGTGATGGCGCGCTTGGAGTCTTCCGGCCTGCGCGTTGCCGCGTGATCGGAGAGTCCCGCAAACGCGAGCATACGAGGGATTTGCACATCCGGACTCCGGACCAAATCCTCGTACTGCACCTCTAGAACAAAATCGGGGTAACGATCTGCCCAAGCGCGCATCAAACGATTGTAGGCCGCGATGAAGCGCGCGATCGCGTCTGGTGCGGTCGACCAGATGCCCTCGATACTAAAGTTTGCACGCCAGCACGACCACGCGACATCGAGGGGAGACCGACGGCACCAGATAACGCGCGACTCCGGCAATGCGCGGCGCAACAAACCAAGGCGCAAGTGATTGGTCAGCAGTTTGTCGACAAAGCGACGCGTCCCGAATCGCGCAGCGGAAAATTCGCGATATCGTTTACCGAGTACGTTCCAGGGTGCTTCTTGCGTGCTGCAGAAAGCATCGACGGACCTCTGAGAGACCTCACCAATGTCACGTGTGGCGAGCCACGCGAAGTTCAACTCCCCACCGCCTTCAATATCGGGGTGACGCGCCAATATCTGCTCGATCAACGTCGTGCCAGAGCGCGGCGGGCCAACGATGAAGACGGCACCAGTCGGCCGCACGACCGCCGGCGGATCGCTGACAAATGCCTCCAAAGCGGCGCGCTCGCTGGATTCAATCGAGTCCAGATCGAACCGCGCCGCCAGATACTGAGCTTCATTCGCCGCCGTCAGTGCCCGATGCGCCGCAGCGTCGTCACCGCAGTCGACGTAGGCCTTCGCGAGCGCAAACGCAATCGCCGCGCGCGCGTTCGCCGGGGCCACTTCGTGTCCGCGCCACACCTCCTCCATCAAGCCGATATCTGGATCGTCAGGCGCAAAGCGCTTAGCTTGCGATAAGAGCTCCCAATAAAACGCGTTATGAGGCGCCTTCGACAAGAGAGCGCGCGCCAAACGCTCAGCCTCCGCAAATCGATTCGCGAACATCAGCATGCGCGCCAGTCTGTGCGCATTGCTCGCCGACATCGTGTGTCGTGAAAGCCACGGCGCAACTGTCGCGACGCCTTCGTCGGCGCGTCCCGTGGCTTCGAGCGCAAAGGCCAACACGAACGCATGCTCGGCTGATGGTGTCTCCGCCATCAGCCGCCGCGCGGCGCGCGCAGCAGTGTCGTCGTCATTAAGCCGTCTTGCGAGCGCAACGAGCTTCATCCAGGCAAGCCCGTGGGCGCCCGACGCATCCGCTGCCTGCCGCGCCAAGCGGATCGCGCCGTAGATGTCGCCAGCGCGCTCGGCCGCCTCCGCCGATCCGATTAGGCTCGGCGCGTCAAGCATCTAGGCCCGCGCGCGCAAGCGCTTCACGCAATTTGCGTGTAGCGATTGGGAAAGCGGCGGCGGCGCCGATACTACTGGTATGAATAGGCGCGCGCACTTCGGCAAAACTCAGCGTCATCACCGGCCTGGCAGACATGTGCGGCGCGCGTGTGTCCGGGTGATCGGGCATCCCTGCAAGCGACATGAGCCGCGTCGTTTGTCGTTCTGGATCACGCACCAGAGCTTCGTAGGACACTGGCGAAATCGCTTCGCCGTATCGGCCCGACCACGCCGCCATGATGCGCCTGTACGCACCGATATAGGCGGCAATTCCCGCTTGCGAACCGGCCCATGCCGATTCCGCATCGAACTGCGCCCGCCAGCAGGACCATGCGATGTCTAGCGGAGCGCGCTCGATCGAGAGGATCGTTGCATGTGGAAGCGCCTGGCGAATGGCGCGGATGCGGAAGTGATTGGAGAGCAGCTTGTCGACGAAGGCGGCACCGGTCCCGAAATTTTCGTCGGCGAGTTTCAAGTACCGGCGGCCAATCGCCCCCCAAGGATCAGGCGCTGCGCGGCCGCTGCTGAGATACGCGGCAGTGGCGGCTGGGCTGCTGTCTCCGAGAACGCTCGCCGCGAGCCAAAACAGGCGATGCTCGCCGCCACCCCGCACCAACGGGTGGCGCGAATAAATTTGATCGACAAGCGTGGTGCCCGAGCGTGCTGGCCCGATGACAAAGATCGCACGCGCCGAGTCAGCAACTTCTGCGGTTGCTTCCTCAGGTGGCGCGCGCGCGCACCATGTCTCGATGTCGCGCACCTGCGCTTCAAGGGCGTCCCCGTGAAACGCAAACCGCGCACGATTTGCCGCAGCACGAATTTCAAGCGCCTCATCTGCGGCGCGATCGTCGCCAACATCGACGTAGGCCTTCGCCAGCGCGCCCGCGATCAGCGCGCGCCACTCTGGCTGATCTTCGCCCCATCGCGCCAACACGGCGCGCATCGAATCGATATCGCGGTCGCCGAGCGTGAACCGCTTCGTCTGCGCGACGCGCTCCCATAGCGCCGGACTATTCGGGCGCGCCGCCAGCATCGCGCGCGCGCGCGCCTGCGCCTCGTCGATGCGGCCCGCGAACATGAGCATCCGCGTGAATCGGAAGGCTTGCTGGCTATCGAGAGCGCCCGCATCGGCGTGCGGGGCCAGCAGCTCCACGGCTTCGTCGGCCCGGCCAGATTCCGTGAGCGCTGACGCGACCAGAAACGGACCGCCCACATCGCGCGGCGTCTCTTCCAAGAAGCGGCGGGCCGCCCACAAAGCGCCAGCAGTATCGCCAACGCTCCCCGCGCGCTCTGCAACTTCTAGCCACCGCTGTCCACGCGGCGTTGCGTCCGCCAGCGCTGTTCGCAGATCGTCCAGCATCGCCCAAAGATCGCCGCGGGCTTGGGCGGCGGCGGCCCGTTCGAGGATATCTTCCGCGTGTTTCACGATGACGTCCGAGGACGCTCCTAACCGCAGGCGCTCGGCTGTCAACAGCCGGCGCCAGAAAG
>CAZXNY010000334.1:0-3420 GCA_964642205.1 uncultured Caulobacteraceae bacterium | reverse complement strand
GTGATGTCGGCGGATTCGTAATATTCGTACGAGGCCGAGAAGAAGAGCCGGTCCTCAATGATCGGCCCGCCAATGAAGCCGCCGTAGTTTTCCTGGCGAACGATCGTCGGCACCGAGACGCCGCGCAGGCTTTCACCGACAAAACCGTCGTTCAGGTAATTGAGGAAGAGCGTGCCTTCGAAATCGTTGGTGCCCTGACGCAGCACCATGTTGAGCGCGCCGCCCGTGAAGTCGCCGTTCTCAACGTCGAACGGAACGACCTGCACGGAGAACTCTTGCACCGCGTCGATCGAGACCGGGCCGCGCAGCGTCGAGAGACCGTTGGTGACAAGGCCGAAATCGTCGCCGGCCTGCATGCCATCGACTGTGATGCGGTTCGAACGCGGCGCCGAGCCCGCGATCGAGATGCCGCCTTGGCCGCCGCCGCCGCGCGCGGCGCCGACGTCTTGTGTGACCAGCGGGTCGCGGCGCGCCATGTCGCGAATGTCGCGCTGAACGGAGACGACGCCTGCGATGTCGTCACGGCCCATCGCCGTGGTGGTGCCGACTTCGCTGGAGAGGCCCGAGCGCGTCGCGGTGACGACGATTTCGTTTTCGGAGGGCTCGAGATCGGCCGTGATGCGGAAGGGATCGCCAATGCCGATGGTGACGCCTTCGACCCGCTCGCCCTGGTGGCCATCAGCCGTAAATTCAATCGTGTACGGGCCGCCGACGCGCAGGCCGCGCAGGTCGAACACGCCGCTCGCGTCCGTCGCTTCCGAGCGACGCGTGCCCGAGGGCGTGTGAATGACCGTGACGTTGGCGCCAGAAATCGGCGTGCCGTCCGCTTCGGTCACTGAACCGCGCACCGCGCCCGTGGTTTCCTGGGCGAACGCTTGCGCACCCATGGCTAGCGTCAGCGCCGTCAATGCGGCGCCGCTGAAGAGCTTCTTCGACAGCATGTGACTTATCCCCTGTGCCCCAGGCAGGGTTTGCGTTCGCCATCGCGCCGCCCCATCCCCGCCTCGTTTCGGACCCCTATCGCGCGAGTCCGACGGTCCGTTAACAACCTGATGAATGATTTGCGACGCCGAAATGAGTCGGCGCCCGCTCCCGTGGCGCCGAGGACACAAAATGAGCTAAGTCGGCGGTCCTCGCAGAGAACCCAGATGCTGGCCGCGCGCCTCGATCGTCCGACCTCCGCCTTTTTGCTCGCCGCCGCAGCCGTGCTGGCCCTGCGTCTCATCGCGCTCGCGGTCAGCCCGCTCGAGCTGCAGTTCGATGAGGCGCAGTACTGGTATTGGTCGCGCACCCTGGACTGGGGATACTTTTCCAAGCCCCCCCTCGTGGCGTGGGCGATCGCCGCAACCACCGCGGTATTCGGCAACGCTGAGTGGGCCGTCCGGCTTTCGGCGCCGTTCGCGCAGACCGTTGCGGCTATCGCCCTCTTCCTCTTGGCGCGCCGGATGTACGGGCCATGGGCGGGGTTCTGGGCCGGGGTTGGCTGGCTCCTGATGCCGGCGATTTGGTTGTCATCCGCGGTGATGTCGACCGACGCGCTGCTGATGCCGTTGTGGGCCGTAGCGCTCTACGCGCTCTGGCGGCTGCACGAGAGCGGGCGCTGGGCGTGGGCGATTGCGCTCGGCGCCGCGATCGGACTCGGCGCGCTCGCGAAATACGCGATGTTGTATTTTGTGGCGTGTGCGGCGCTCGCGGCGCTGTGGGAGCCCGCGTTGCGCAAAACGCTGGTGTCCGCGCGCGGCGGCGCCGCACTCGCAATCACAGCCTTCGTGCTTGCGCCAAACCTTGCCTGGAACGCCGCGAACAGCTTCGCCACGATCTCGCACACCGCCGCAAATTCCGGCCTCTCGCGATTTGGGCTGCATCCCGATGAGTTGATCGAGTTTGTGCTTGGGCAGGCGCTCGTGATGGGACCGATCCTCATCGTCGCGCTTGCGATCACGATCGGACGCGCGCTTGCCGCGCGCTCGGCGCTCGACGTGCGCGACCGGCTTTTGATCAGCTTCGTTGCGCCGCCATTGGCGGTGATCCTGGTGCAATCGTTGGTCAGCCACGCCCACGCCAATTGGGCCGCGACCGCCTACCCTGCCGCCATCGTTTGGCTTTCGGGGCGCTTCATGCAAAGCGCCCGCGGCCGCTTCGTGCTCTCCGCCGCAACGTTGAGCCATGTCGCGATCGGTCTCTTCATGATGGCGGCGATGATCTCGCCCTCCTTCGCCAACGCCGCCGGCCTTGGCAACGCGATCGAAGACAGCCGGGGCTGGCGCGTCACGGCTCGCGAAACGGCTGAGCGCGCGCGTGCGCTCGGGCCGTTCACCGCGGTGATGGTGGACCACCGCGCCCTGTTCTTTGAGCTGACCTATTATTGGCGGCGTACCGAAGAAGCCGGTCTTCCACCGCTCCGCATGTGGTTGCTGCGCGCCGACCCGCACAATCACGCCGAAGCCGTCTCGCCCATGCAGCCGAGCGACGGCGCGCGCGTGCTGATTGTCCATGCGCAGGAGCGCTACGTGCCGTTCGTGGCCGGCGACTTCGCGCGGTTCCGCGAGGTCGACGCGCTCGAAATCTCGCTCGGCGGGGGCGAGACGCGCCCGCTCCAGTTCTCCATTGGCGAGGGCTTCGCCAGCGCGCCACGCGACGCAGCGTTCCTGGCGCGCATCGGCGATTAGCGCGCGTCTTTGGGCGCGCGACCTTTCACAGCGCCATGAGAGGCACTAGACTTGCCCCTCGCCGCCCAGGCGGGGACCAAGGACGGCCTCAAGTATGGTTCGCGATCCCGCTGCGGCGGCCTCGACAGTTCGGTACGCGAAGAAGCGGGAGGCGATCGTCGCCGCCGCAACAGACGTGCTCAACCGGCAAGGCGTGAAGGGCATGACCCTCGCGGAGGTCGCCGCGCAGGTCGACCTCAACACGACGAGCGTCACGTATTACTTCCGCAAGAAGGAAGATCTCGCGGCCGCCTGTTTCCTGGCGGGAATCGAGCGCATCACGGACATGATCCGCGAGGCGCTGCGCGAGAGCGGGCCGCGCGCGCGCATCGCCAAGTTCACGGACCTCTTCTTTCAGCGCCATGCCCAGCGCCGCGGCGGCGAAGGCGCGCCACTCGTACAATTTCTCGATATCCGCACGCTCGAAGAGCCGCACCTCGGCATCGTCAACGAGGCCTATGCCGGCATGGTGCGCGGGGCGCGCGATCTCTTCACGGGCGGCGACCGCGTGTTCGAGAATCGTTTTGTTACCGATTGAGAGATATTGTTTCGGGCATTCCGTTTGCACGCGGCGGCCGAAACCGGCTGCCGCCGACTGGCAATGGTCGCCAGCATGCGCACCGAACCCCGCAAGACCGAGTAAGGGGTGCCACGCTTCCGCCCCGTGGTACGGCGTTCGTGCTGCCGGTACTGCCCGAAACACTGCTCCAAA
>CAZXNY010000333.1:0-3423 GCA_964642205.1 uncultured Caulobacteraceae bacterium | reverse complement strand
AATACCCGAACACCCACGTCATGTTCGGCACGCCCGTGAACATCATGCCGCGATAGGTGACGGTGTCGCCAAAATCGAGCGGCTTGCCGTCGATCGTGAACGCGATGTCGCCAAGGATCTGCAGATTGAAGCCGGTCGCGGTGATGACGACGTCCGCATTGATCGTTTGGCCGGACTTGAGGCGCACGCCTGTTTCCGTGAAGCGCTCTATTTCGTCCGTGACGACGCTCGCCTTGCCAGCGAGCACCGCCCGGAAGAGATCGCCGTCCGGAATGAACGCGATGCGCTGGCGCCAGGGGCGGTAGCTCGGTGTGAAGTGCTTGGCGACGTCCTCTTCGCTCAAGAACATTTTCACCATGCCCAATAACTCCGCGCGAACGGCTTCAGGCTCCTCCATGCTCCGCTTCGTGAAGTTGGCTTGATCCTTCAAGATGCGCCGGCGCACGATCTCGTGGATCCACGTTTCATCGACCTGAAGCTCGCGCAGTTGTTCGGCCAATTCGTTCGCGTTGCGGCCGGGGATAAAGTAGGTCGGCGAGCGCTGCAGCATTGTCACGTGGCCGCACTCGTCTGCGATGTTCGGCACAAGCGTCGCGGCGGTCGCGCCCGAGCCGATGACGAGCACGTTTTTGCCTTTGAGTTGAAGATCGTCCGGCCAGCGCTGCGGGTGGACGACGCGACCCTTGTAGTCTCCAAAACCCGGCCATTCAGGCGTGTAGCCTTCCGATTGCCGGTAATAGCCCTGGCACATCCAAAGAAAGTTCGCAGCGATCTTGAACGCGCTGCCGTCGGCGCGCACGCCTTCGATCGTCCAGAGCTTGTCCTTGCTGGACCACGCCGCGCGCTCGATGCGATGGCCGTAGCGGATGTGGCGCGCGATATCGTTTTCGCGGATCACTTCGCCCATGTAGGACAGAATCTCTTGGCGCGTCGCGATCGGTGCGCTCAACCACGGTTTGAAGCGATAGCCAAACGTGTGCAGATCGCTGTCCGAGCGCGTGCCGGGATATTTGTGCGTCAGCCACGTGCCACCAAAGTCTTCCATCGCTTCGAGCACGACGAAGCTCGTCTGCGGCCGCTGCGTCTGCAGGTGATAGGCGCCCCCGATGCCCGAAATGCCGGCGCCGACGATCAGCACGTCGAACGTCTCGATCTTCTGGTTGGCGGAGGGCCGTTCGAGCGTGGCGGCGTCGGTCATTGATCGCGATCCTTGGCGGTCTGGCTGTTTGGAGCAGGCTGCCGCCAAGGTGGCGTGTTCGATTGACCAAGATCAAGTGCGCCGCTGCGCCGCGTCCCGTTGACGTTAAGGAGAGTTGCGTTCTTAGCGCGCGAGTTCGGCGGCGAGGCGTTCGTAAAGGTCGCGCGTGCCTTCTTCGCGGCCCGCGAGGTCGGCGGCCGGCCCGAAATACATGCCGTGCTCGGTGAATGTCAGCTTCGTACCGGCGCCATCGGCCTCGAACTCTGTCGACGCGATGGAGAGCGAGAGAATGTCGCCCGCCATCGTCATGTCATACGCGACCACGATGCGGCGGTTCTCGATGATCTCGTAGTACACCGCGTCCATCGTCATCGGCGGGCCGCCTTCGGGCCGGTATCTGCAGCTCTCCCGCCCACGCACACGAAAGTCGAGGTCGTAGCTATCGACGATGAACCCGGAGCCTTCTGCGAACCAGCGCCGCTTCACGCTTTGGTCTGCGTGCGCCGCGAACACTTTCGCGGGCGCGTGCTTGTAGGTGCGCGTGATGGTGAAGCTGCCGTGCAGCATCGTGGGGAGCGCAGTCATGTTTGTTCCCTTGTCGCTAAGCAGGTTACACGAGCGCGTGCTGATCGAGTTCGGCGCCGAGCTTGTCGAGCAGCGCGTTCCAGCCGCCGGTGCGCATCTCCGGGCCGTCCGCATTGGCGTAGAACACGCCGCTTTCGGTGTACGTTAGCCGCGACCCGCTGCCGGCCGGCGTGATCTCAACGGTCGCGAGCGAGACCGACATCGTCTCGCCGTTGCACGCCATGCGGTACGAAAACACGATGCGCTCATTGGCGGCGATGTCGTGAAACACCGTGGCGTTCGTGAACGCGGCGCCGCGCACGTGATCTGGCAGGGGCGCGTCTTCCGGCGTGTGAAACGTCGAGCGCTCCGTGCCATCGACGCGAAAATCCAGCGCAAAGTTTGAAGCGGGATCGTTGTTCTCTCTGAACCATCGCTCTTTGATTTTCGGATTGGCGAACGCCTGGAAGACGCGCGCAGGCGCATGCTTGTAGGTGCGTTCGATTGTGAATGAGGCGTGCAACAAGGTCATCGGTCTTCATCCTTGGAGTCATCGGGATAGAGTTCGTCGAGCACGTCGCCGAGGCGGTCGAAGCGCTGCTCGATGCGCAGGCGGTGCTTGGTCAGCCAATCGAACACGGCGTCGAACGCGTTGGGCGCGAGCGAGCAGGTGCGCACGCGCCCGACTTTCTGCGTCGTCACCACGCCGGCCTCTTCAAGCGCCTGCACGTGCTGGACGACTGCCGCGAGCGACATCGGCAATGGCGCGGCCAGATCGGAGACGCTGGCGGGCCCCGCCGAAAGCCGCTCGACGATGGCCCGCCGGGCGGGTTCGGCGAGGGCGCGGAAGAGGCCGTCGATGGGCTGATACTCAAGCATAAGCTTTAGTATCGCGCAGCCACGCAATAGTCAAGCATGCGCTTTAGTAATTCAGCCCTTGAACGAGAGCCCCTTGGCCTTGAGCGCCGCCTTCAGTGCCGCCAGCGCGTTCGGTCCCATCCCGTGCAGCGCCGCGACCTCCGCCTCGCGCTTCTTTGCAAGCGCCGTGAGTGAGCCGATCTTCGCGCCCGCCAAAGCGCGCTGCGCCGGCGCGGCGAGTTTGGGCAGATCGGAGGGAGCGTCCTTGCGCGGCATGGCGGCGTCTTCTCGCACCTGCGAAATCTGGTAGAGCGGGCGAGCATCGCAAACGCACGAGAACGAGGAAAGCATGAGCCTGCTGGCGACCCTGGAGCGCGTCGCGCAAGACGCCGCCGCCTACAGCGCCGCCGCGCAATCATCCGTCAGCGCGCTCGTCGCGCCCGGCGGAAAGGTCGATCGCAAGAAGATCGACGCCGAGCAGCATCTCGTGCACGGCTTCGGCTGGGTCGCGACGTATGCGGAGGCTCTGCGCCAGGTCGCAGATTGGGCGCGCCGCCTTACCGATGCAGGGCAGTTCGGTGAAGTCGAAGCGCTGCTCGCTGAACTCGTCGCCGCCGAATATTCCGCGCAACTCGCCGGCGGCGTGCTGATGACGCAAGTCGAGATGATCCGACCCGCCGATTTCGGCATAGAGTCGCCGCCGGTGCGCCTCACAGTCGATCAAGCCAAGAAGAACGCGCTCGCCGCGCACCTTCACAACGCGCTCGGCAAAGCCACGCTCGAGCGCACCGGGCTCGACGAAG
>CAZXNY010000332.1:0-3457 GCA_964642205.1 uncultured Caulobacteraceae bacterium | reverse complement strand
GTGCGTGAAGCGAATGCGCAAAACCGCGTGGTGCTGGTGACGTACTCAGATGGCGCGGCGATCCGGCTGCATCGGCTCGCGCCGGAGCTGATGCTCTACGTCACGATCGAGAGCGATGCGCATGCAGCGCGGCTTGAGCGCGCCGGCGTCGATCTTTCGCGCGTGATCGCGTGGACAGGAACACGCGAGCCGAACTCAGAACTCAATGTCGCGCTCGCGCAGCGCGGAATCGAGAGCCGGTTCGGCACGCTGGGGCGGCCAGATCAAAGCTGGGATGCGCGCTTCGCGCGCGAGGGCGATGAGGGCTACGCGGCGTTCGCGGAAACGGGACTCGAGCAGATCGCAACCGACAGACCCGCCGAAGCCTTCCGCGCTATCGATGACGCAGATGGCGATGGCTACGCGCCGCAGCGCTGCCTCGCAGCACAATAAGAGAGGAGAGCGCCATGCGCGCCATTCGCATCGAAAAGACCGGCGGGCCTGAGGTTCTGCAATTCGTCGAGGTCGACACGCCGCGCGCAAAGCCTAGCGAGATTTTGGTGAAGCACACCGCGGTCGGTGTGAACTTCATCGACACGTATCACCGCACGGGGCTCTATCCGCTGCCGCTGCCGACGGGACTTGGCGGTGAAGCAGCCGGCGTTGTCGAAGCGATTGGCGATGGCGTGACGCGCTTCAAAGTCGGCGATCGCGTCGGGTATTGCGCGGGTGGTTTGGGCTCGTATGCCGAGTACATGGCGCTCAACGGAGAGCGCGCTGTCGCGCTTCCGAGTGGCGTGAGCGACGACATTGCAGCGGCGTCTCTCTTAAAGGGCATGACCGCGCGTTATCTTCTGCGAAAGACGTTTCCCGTGGAACCCCACCACACAATCGTCGTGCACGCAGCGGCGGGCGGCGTCGGTCAGATCGCTGTGCAATGGGCAGCGCACCTCGGCGCGACGGTGATTGGCGTTGTCGGCAGCGACGCGAAGGCAAAGATCGCGAGCGATCTCGGCGCGCAGCACGTGATCAATTCGTCGAACGAAGACATCGCAAAGCGCGTGCGTGAAATCACCAACGGGCAGGGCGCCGATGTCGTGTACGATAGCGTCGGCAAAGACACGTTCGAGGCGACGCTCGATTCCTTGAAGCCACTCGGCATGTTCGTGAGCTTCGGCAACGCCTCCGGCCCTGCGCCGTCGTTCAATCCGCAAGTGCTCTCGCAAAAGGGCTCGCTGTTCTTCACACGCCCAACGCTCTTCACCTACGTGCGCACGCCCGCGCTGTTGCAGGAAACGGCCGACGATCTGTTCGATGTGATTACGCGCGGCGTGGTGAAAGTCGCGCCGCCTGCGCGCTACGCGCTGAAAGATGCGGCGCAAGCGCATCGCGATCTGGAAGGGCGCAAAACGACGGGAAGCTTGGTGCTCGTGCCGTGACGCGTGATGAAACGATCGACTTTCTGCGACGCTACCTGAAGGCCGTCGAAGATGGCGCGACGGGCCAGACGCTCGCCGTGTTCTTTACGCCGGATGTAATTCTCACTGAGCATCCGAATGCATTCGCGAAAGACGGCGCTGTGCGCGACCTCGCCGGTATCCTAGCCGGGGCGGAAAGAGGGCAGGCGCTGCTCGCATCGCAGAGCTTTTCAGTCCGCGCCATCGTCGTTGATGGCGCGCGCGCCATGCTCACGCTGCGCTGGGAGGGAACGCTGAAGGTCGCAGCGCCAGCAGCGCGCTTGACCACCGGGCAAACGCTCAGCGCCGAAATCGCGCAGCACTACGAGTTTCGCGATGGGCGCATCGCACGCCAGGAGACGTTCGACTGCTACACGCCCTGGTGAGCGCGCTACTTGACCGCGTTGGCGCGCTGAAACGCCGGGCGCGCGGTGATGCGATCGTGGTGCGCTAACAACGAGGGCGCGATGTCGCTTTCCATGCCCATCATCGTGCGCGCGACGCCGACGGCGTACCCGACCGAAATGTCGGCCAACGTGAATTGTTCGCCGGCGAGATAGGGGTGAGTGCTCAGGATGTCGGCTACGAATTGCATGCCGCGCACCATGCGTTCTTGCGCATATGTCGCCGACCAGTTCTGCTTGTGCTCGTCGGGTGCAAAGAAGCGCGCCCCCATGAGGATGTTGCCGTAGCCGCCGAGCGTCGCTTCACCGAACACCGTCATCTGCAGCACGCGCGCGAAGCGGCTGTCGACCGGCGAGGGCATCAGCGGCGTCGGCCCGTATTTCTGCGCGATGTAAAGCATCATCGCGACGGACTCGTTGATGGCAACGCCGCCATCGTCTTCGAGGAACGGCACCGAGCCCATCGGGTTCAGCTTCTTGTACGCGTCGTTCGGCGGAAAGCTCACGGGCGCGATTTCGTACGGCACGCCCATTTCTTCGCAGAGCCACACGACGCGCAGGCCGCGCGCGCGCGGCAAGTGGTGGATTTTGAGCATCGACGTTTTCTCCCTGGCCGCCGTCGTAGCGCGGGCAAGGGGATGGGCGCTAGATGTTTCCGGCGAACGGCGGGAGGCGCTTACTTCTTCGCCTTGCTGAGATCGCGCAGCACGTCCTTGCCCAACCAGCGCGAAGTTGGATCGGGGGAGGCGGCGAGTTTCTCCGCAAGCTTCAGCGTGGCGGCGCGGAGCTTCGGATTGCGCCGGCCAATCGCGCGCATCGCCCAGCTCACGCCTTTCTTGACGAAGTTGCGCTCGTCCATTGCGGCGGCGTCGCTGAGCGCGAGAGCTGTGATGAAGGGGCCGTCGAGCGCGGCTTTGTCGTGCAGCGCAAGGCTGGCGTAGAGCGCAAAGCCGGCGCGCTTCACGAACTCCGGCTTCTTTGCGCACCACGCTTCGGCGCGCGCGTAAGCGTGCGGCGAGCGGTCGAACAGCTTGAAGCACGTTGAATCGACGATCGCCCAATTGTCGAAATCCTTGGCCCAGCGATCCATCGCAGCGGGCGTGAGGAGGGCGGGATCGGCGATGAAGCCGGCAAGGATGCGCGCTTCGTACCAGCCGCTCGCCCACAACGATTGTGCGAGCGCGTGGTCCGTGCCGATGGATTTGCCGATCGCTTGGATGCGGTTCATCGGCACGCCCCACGCTTTGGGGGCGACGATGCCGTACCGCGGCTCCATGTCGGCGCGATACTTTGCGTTGCCTTCCGCCTTGAGCGCGGCGAGCGCTTTGGCCGCCGTCATCGGAACGGCGGCCTTTTTCGCGCTGGTCTTCTTCGCAGCGGGCATCGCCCGCTTACGTGTTCATGCTCTGGAAGAAGTCGTCGTTGTTCTTCGACTGGCGGAGCTTATCGAGCAGGAACTCGACCGCGTCTTGCGTGCCCATCGGCGAGAGGATGCGGCGCAGAACATACGTCTTCTGCATGTGCTCCTTCGGCGTGATAAGTTCGTCTTTACGCGTACCAGATTTCAGAATGTCGATCGCGGGGAAGATGCGGCGGTCCGCGACTTTGCGATCGAGC
>CAZXNY010000331.1:2130-3464 GCA_964642205.1 uncultured Caulobacteraceae bacterium | reverse complement strand
TCCGCCGTCGTCGTCGCGTGCCGGAAGCTGCGCGCGACGCGCACGGCCGCGGCGCCGAAGCCGCCCGGCGTTTCCGAAACGCGGTCGCAATCCAAGCGGCCCGCATCGCCAACCACACACGCGAGCCGCGCTTCGCCTTCACGGCCGCGCTCAAGCGCGCGCTGCGGGTAAAGCGCCGTCAAGCGGCGCGCGTTCGGCGTGGAGGTCCACACCGGCCGGCGCGGCGCGGGCACAACGATGTCGGCTTCATCGGACGTCGTGATCGACGCGGGCGTTACGCCAATCGTTTCTTCCGGCACGGCCTGTGAAGCGGCGGCCGTGCGCGTCGTCGTCGCGCGGCGCGGCGCGGTCGTCGAAGAAGCCGCCGGCGCCGGCGCATCGTCGCTCATCGCGGGATCGGCGAGCATGTCGCTGTCGCTCGCGGGCAGGGGCTGCGCGCGCACCGTGCCGTCCGCATTCAGATCGGAATATTGCTGCTCATACGCCGCCTGCGCGCTCTGGTCCTGCGCACTCGGCCCCATGTTCTTCCACGCGAAATACCCGCCGCCGACGACGAGCGCCGCCGCCGCCGCGCCCAAGAGCCATTTGCCGGCGCCTCCGCTTTTCTGCGCGTGAATGGCGTGCGGCTTGGTTTCGGTGCGATGCGGTTCGTCGTGCACGAGAGCCTCCTGGCGTGAAAGTGAAGGGCCTTGCCTTCCGGTCATGACCGGGGCGCAACGCGGGCTCTTCACGTGGGTTCCGGTGCAGCAAGGCATCTGCAGAAACATCTGCGCGCGCTGTGACCGGCGTCACGCTGTTAACCACTTCGCCCGCAAATCACTGTAGCGACGCATACCGCAAACGCATGCAGCGCATGGGGCGGAGCGTGCGGTTCGCGGGGACGCGTGATGCACAGCAAGTACGAGCCATTAAGAGCTCACCTGAGCAAACGGGCCGGAAAGCCCGAGATGCTCACCTTCGAGGATGTCGAGCGGATCACCGGCCACACGCTGCCGCCGAGCGCGCATCAGCGCCGCTCCTCGTTCTGGGCCAACGACTACGCCGGCCACCACCCGCACGCGCAATGCTGGATGCAAGCCGGCTATCGCGTCGCCTGGGTCAGCCGCGAAGACGGCATCGTCCGCTTCGAGCGGACCCACTAAAATCGTCCGCTTCGAGCGGACGCACTAACGCCGCCACGCAACGCTCAAAACATTCCCTCCCCGCCAGGGGAGGGTGTCATGCGCAGCATGACGGGTGGGGCGGAATCCCAACGAATGACGGCAAGCGGCAGCGCGTCCGCCCCACCCGTCAGCGCGCTACCGCCCCGAAAAGTTCGGCGCGCGCTTTTCCAA
>CAZXNY010000331.1:0-2030 GCA_964642205.1 uncultured Caulobacteraceae bacterium | reverse complement strand
CGCGCATCGATCGCTTCGCCCGTAAACAACAGCTCCGCCGCTTTCGATGGCCCGACCACCGCCGGCAAACGATAAAACCCGCCCACGTCGCAGATCAGCCCACGCTTGATGAACATCTCCGAGAACGTCGCTTTCTCCGACGCAATGCGAATGTCGCAATAGAGCGCAAGCTCCATGCCCCAGCCGATCGCAGCCCCGTTCACCGCCGCGATCATCGGCTTGTCGCATTCGAGCGCCGCCATCGCCGCGGGCGTCGGCGGATGCTTCACATGCGGCTGCGGCGGCGGGCCTTCACGCCTCGGCGCCGCCATGATCTCGCGCACGTCATCGCCCGAACAGAACGCGGGATCGGCGCCGGTGATGACGATGCAGCGCACCTCGATGTCGGCCTGCGCCGTCTTCAGCGCATTCTCCAGCTCCGCATACGCCGGAAAGTTCAGCGCGTTGCGCACCTGCGGCCGGTCGAGCGTGATCGTCGCCACATGATCCGCCACCTCGTAGCGCACCAGTTTCTGTTCGCGCGCATCCATGAGCGCCTCCCTTTTCCGGAAACGCTACGCCCCCTCCCGCGCACGTCAACGCAGCCGCTAGGGCAGGGGGCGCTCCGCCGCTCACCCCGCCTCCCTCATTCCGGCCGAAGCCGCGCAGCGGCGAAGAGCCGGAATGAGGGACTGAGAGGTGCGGCGATCCCACCACCCGCGCGGAGGCGCGCGCAGAAAAACCCCACGAGCGCGTCGTCGGATTTAGGCTGGAAACGCGTGAGTGGGTGCGCAAGCCTGACGACTTCGCGGACCTCATTCCCTTGGATGACGACGCTACTTGCCCGTAACGGCCGAAACCTTCGGCTCGAACGCGAGCGCGGCCTTCAGATCGTCCTTCGTGATCTGCGGATAGACCTTGAGGATCAGATCTTCGCTCATGCCGGCCGCGACGTTGCGCTTGAGCAGGTCAACGCTGATGCGCGTGCCGGTGATGCGCGGCATGCCGGTGACAATCTCAGCGTCTTGGCTGATGCGGGGGTTTCCGGGGAGTTGGGGCATGGGGATAGCTTATAACACAGACGTCACAAAAGGGCGCCCCCCAACACCGCTCGTTTCACCCGCGTGTGAATAGGTCGCATCCAAAAGCGCGTGCGGGTGCATCCTTTACACAAATGACAGCTAGGCCGAACGGCCTAGTCGCGTGTGGCGGGAGTTGAAGATGACGCGCTTGGCCAATGTTCTTGTGGCGTTCGCTTTCATGGGCGCGCTGGCCGCATGCTCGGTGTCGACCGACGGGACCAATCCCGCGCCGCCGCCGCGCGAAGGCTTCACGCTTTCGGTGATCGCCGAAGAGAACGAGCAGATTTACCTCGTCACCCACACCGATGGCCGCGCCGCCGCCGCGCGCGTTGCGGGCGCAACGTCGGAGATCATCGAACCCGCCGCCGCGGAAACGCGCATCGAAGAGCGCCTCGGCGTTCTCGGAGAGAGCGAAACGCCGGTGCAGATTTCGTTTCCCGGCTTCTCGCTCTCCGTCGCCGCGCAAGATCGCGGCGAGGGCAAGGAGCGCGCGCGCATCGCGATCAACGCGGGCGGCCAGGAAGTGCTGATCGACGCGGACGATGCAGGCGGGCCCGCCCATGAAGGCGATGGCGCCGATCGCGCCGCCGTGCGCGTCCCCGGCGTCAACGAAGACGCCGCGCGCGACTTCATCACCGACGCCGAAAACATGAGCGCCGAAACCAAAGCCGAAATGCTGCGCCTCTTAAATCTGACGAGCTGAGCGAACCCAACTAACTCAGCGAAAACGTCAGCTCGCCGACGCCCTCGATCTCCGCACTCACCGCATCGCCGCGCGCGAGCGCGCCGACGCCCTCGGGCGTGCCGGTGAAAATGAGATCGCCGGCAGTAAGCTCGAACATCGCTTGCAGCCGCTCGATCACTTCAGCGACGTTCCAGATCAAATGCGATGTCCGGCTCTCTTGCCGGACCTCGCCATTCACCGAAAGCACGATACGCGCATCGTCCACATGCGTCACTTCGCTGGCG
>CAZXNY010000330.1:1257-3478 GCA_964642205.1 uncultured Caulobacteraceae bacterium | reverse complement strand
CCTCCCTGCCCTCCCCCCAAGGGGGGAGGGTGCGCTCTTTAAGTCTTTCATCTCAGCCTCCGCTCAGCGGCGGCATGAAAGCGATCTCGTCGCCTGCTTTGAGGGGCGCATCGCCGGTTACAATCGTTTTGTTCACGGCGGCGCGGACGCCTTTGCCCGCGAGCGCTTCGCCGAGCGTTGCGTCTGTCTGCGTGAGGTGCGCGACCAGCGCGCTCACGGACGCGATCGTATCGGGCGCTGCTTGTTCGCGCCCGCCCGCGATTTCCGCGAGGCGCCCAAAGAACAGCACCCGCATCAGCCGCCCGTGGTCGCCATCGAGCGCGCGACGGCGGCGGGGCGTTGGCGTTCGATCACGAAGTCATGGCCCTTGGGCTTGAGACGCAGGCCTTGGTCGATCGCGGCGTTGAGCGCTTCGTCGGTTTCATCGGCCCGGAGCGGGGCGCGCAGATCGACCGCGTCGTCTTGCCCAAGGCACATGAAGAGCGTGCCGGTGCACGTCACGCGCACGCGGTTGCAGCTCTCGCAGAAATTGTGGCTCATCGGCGTGATGAACCCCAGGCGCCCGCCGGTTTCTTCAACGCGCGCGTAACGCGCGGGGCCGCCGGTGCTGTCCGGCAAATCCGTGAGGCGCCAGAAACTCTCCAGATCACGCCGCACGTCGGCGAGCGAGACGTATTGATCGTAGCGATCGACGCCGATCTCGCCGACGGGCATCGCTTCGATCAGGCAAAGGTCATGGCCTTGCGCGTGCGCCCACTGGATGAGAGACGGGATTTCCGCGCGGTTCTCGTCCTTGAGCGCGACGGTGTTGATCTTGACCGCGACGCCAGCGTCCTTGGCGGCGGCGATGCCATCGAGCACCGCGCTCAGCTTCGCACGCCGTGCAATGCGCGTGAACTTCGCTTCGTCGAGCGTATCGAGCGAGACGTTGATGCGCTTGACGCCCGCCGCCGCGAGGTGCGGCGCGAAGGTTTTCAGGGCCACGCCATTGGTGGTGAGCGTCAGCTCTTCGAGCGCGCCGGAGTCGAGGTGGCGCGAGAGCCGCTCGACGAGCCACATGAAATTCTTGCGCACGAGCGGTTCGCCGCCGGTGAGCCGGAGTTTGCGCACACCGCGCGCGACGAACGCCGAGCAGAGCCGGTCGAGCTCCTCAAGCGTCAGCACGTCTGCTTTCGGCAGAAAGTGCTGATCCTCCGCCATGCAATAGACGCAGCGCAGGTCGCACCGGTCCGTCACCGAGACACGCAGATACGTGATCGGGCGGGCGAAGCTATCGACCAGGAGGGGCGGGGTGGCCATTGGCGGCAGTTTAGCCGCTTCGGCCGGTGGCGAAAACCGCGTTAGCCGAAGGGGAGACCAGCATAGTTTTCGGCCAGAAACCGCGATCCGGCCTCGGAGCTGGTTACGGCGTCGAGCTCGGCCAGCTGCCGGCGCGCATCGTAGTCGGAGACGCCTGGAAACTTGTGCAGCATCGACGTCATCCACCAGGAGAAGTGCTGCGCGCGCCAGATGCGCTTCAGGCAAACGTCCGAGTACCGGTCGAGCCCTGCGGTGGAGCCGTTTGCGTAAAAGTCCGCTAGCCCCTGCGCGAGCACGTAAACGTCGTGCGCCGCGAGGTTGAGGCCCTTGGCGCCTGTCGGCGGCACGATGTGCGCGGCGTCGCCTGCCAGGAAAAGACGGCCGTACTGCATCGGCTCGGTTACGAAGCTGCGCATGGCGGTGACGCCCTTCTGCAGGATCGGCCCGCGCACGAGTTTTTCGGCGTCTGAAGACTCCAGCCGCGCTTCTAGTTCGTCCCAGAGGCGCGCGTCGCTCCAATTGTCGGCGTCCTCTTCGGGCGCGACTTGCACGTAAGCGCGCGTGACCGTGGGCGAGCGCATGGAGAAGAGCGCAAAGCCGCGCGGGTGGTTGGCGTAGATCAGCTCCTCCGAGCAGGGCGGCGCTTCGGCGAGCAGGCCGAGCCACGCAAACGGATACTCGCGCTCGAAGTTTTGCAGTTTCTCCGCCGGGATCGCGCTGCGGGCGACGCCGTGGAAACCGTCGCAGCCAGCGACGAAGTCGCAATCGAGCCGCTCGGTCGCGACGCCTTTGCGCTTGAAGCGGATGTGTGGCGTCTTGCTGGCGGGCTCCTCGACGCTCAGCACTTCTGTCTCGAACAGAATTTCACCGCCCGCCGCGAGCCGCGCCGCGATCAGATCCTTCACCACTTCATGCTGCGCGT
>CAZXNY010000330.1:0-1157 GCA_964642205.1 uncultured Caulobacteraceae bacterium | reverse complement strand
TGCTGCGCGTAGACCATCACGGCGCGGCCGGTGAGCGCGCTGAAGTCGATGCGGTGTGTGGCGTCGTTGAAGCGAAGCTTCGTGCCATCGTGCAGCAAGCCTTCTTTGTGCATGCGTGCGCCGAGGCCCATCTCATCCATGAGATCGACCGTGCCTTGCTCCAGCACGCCCGCGCGGATGCGCGCCTCGACGTAGTCGCGCGAGCGGGATTCTAGCACGACGCAATCGATGCCACGCCGCTGCAGCAGATTGGCGAGGAAGAGGCCCGCCGGGCCTGCCCCAATGATCCCGACTTGCGTGCGCATGTGTCCCTCTCGCTCTCACGAGCGCCCGACGCCGCCGCACGCACCGTCAGTTCTACGCAGCCGTTGCGAGCGGCAGGTTGAACTGGCGTTGAATGCGGGCGGCCACGTCGTCGGGCGCCAGGTTTGTGTTGTCGATGCGCAGATATTCGTCGAACGCGCGCATCTCGGTGGTCGAATTGACTTTGTGCTTGTAGCCGAACTTCACGAGCTGATCGTGCGAGGCGCCAAGGTCGCGCTTCGATGGCTTGTGCGCGAGCCGTAGGTCGCTGGTGTTGCGCTTTTCGCGCTCGGCCTGCGTCGCTTCGAGCTCGACGTAGAACGTCGGCCGGCCATAGGCCGCGAAGATTTCCGCGCAGCGCTGGATCGCGGCTGCGTCGCTTGGGTCTTCAAACGCCCAGACGAACGTGAAGATGAGGCCGCCTTTGTCGCTCTTGGCGAATTCTTCCATCACGACGCGCCGGATCGTGCCGACGATGCGGCCGAACGAGGGCTCGCTCGGCTCGAAGAAATTGAGCGCCAGCTCGATTGAGAGATGGTTGTGAAAGAGCTTGAAGCCTGTGAGCTTCTGCAGCGCGAGGCCGACGGTCATTTTACCCACGGCAGGGGGGCCTACGATGATGACAAGGCTCATCGTCAGTACCTCACCACGGAGCGAATACTTTTGCCCTCGTGCATGAGGTGGAAGGCGTCGTTGATCTTCTCGAGCGGCATCACATGCGTGATGAGGTCGTCGATGTTGATCTTGCCGTCCATGTACCAGTCGACGATTTTCGGAACGTCCGTGCGCCCGCGCGCGCCGCCGAAGGCTGAGCCTTTCCACACGCGCCCGGTGACGAGTTGGAACGGCCGCGT
>CAZXNY010000329.1:0-3509 GCA_964642205.1 uncultured Caulobacteraceae bacterium | reverse complement strand
CCGACCATCGCGAGCACGCGGCCGGTGTGCGGGTCCATTGCGACAAGCGCGCCTTGGATCTGCGGAATTTGCCGCAAGTTGTAGCGGTCGCCCGTCGTGCCGGCGCGCTGCACATAGATGATCGAGCCGGCGCGGAGCGCGCGATCGCGGTTGGAGCGCGCGCCTTGCGCGGCCCATTGCACGTCGGCGTCGACAAGCCGGCCGGCGCCGCCGTTTTCGAGGGCAAGGCGTACGCCGCCAGAGGTGTTCGTCACCATCGCGCGGCGCCAATTCGTCAGCGACGGCGGCGCTGCGGCTTGCGCGAGTTGCGCGGCGACATCGCCCGACGTTTCGCCAGAGCCGACGGGCCCGCGCCAAGCGTGGCGGCGATCGTATTGATCGAGACCGGCGCGTACGGCGCGCGCGGCGGCGAGTTGCAGGCGCGTATCGACGGTCGAGCGGATTGAGAGGCCGCCGCGGAGCAGCGCTTCATCGCCGTATTGTGCGGAAACTTGGCGGCGCACTTCCTCAACGAAGTGTGAGGCGGCGACGTATTGATCGCCGGTGAGGCGGTCGGTCGTGGTCAGCTCCTCGGCGCGCGCGGCGGTTGCTTGCGCGGCGGTGATGAAGCCTTGCTCTTCCATCCGGCCAATCACGTAGTTGCGGCGGTTGATGGCGCGCTCGCGTTGGCGGACGGGGTGGTAGTTGTTCGGCGCTTTCGGGAGCGCGGCGAGATAGGATGCTTCGCCGATCGTGAGCTCGCTCAGCGGCTTGTTGAAATAGTTGAGTGCGGCGGCGGCGACGCCGTAAGCGCGCTGGCCGAGATAAATTTGGTTCAGATAGAGTTCGAGGATGCGCTCTTTGCCGAGCGCTTCTTCGATGCGTTGTGCGAGGAACGCTTCGCGTACTTTGCGGAGGATCGTGCGGTCGCTGGTCAGCAGCATGTTCTTGGCGACTTGCTGCGTGATGGTCGACGCGCCTTCGAGGCGCCGGCCGCTTACGACGTTGCCGACGTTCGAGACCATCGCGCGAATGACGCCGACAAAATCGACGCCGCTGTGCTCGAAGAAGTTTTGGTCTTCGGCCGCGACGAACGCTTGGCGGACGTGATCGGGCATCGCTTCGATCGGGACGAAGAGACGGTGCTCTTCGGCGAACTCCGCGACGAGCGCGCCATCGCCAGCGTGCACGCGGCTGGTGATGGGGGGCTCATAATCCTGGAGCTGCGCAACGCTCGGCAGGCCTTGGAGCGCAACGAGGAGGAAGCCCCCGAAGCCAAGGACGGCGAGGCCGGCCGCAGCCGCGATCCCGATGGCGATTTTCTTGACGAGGCCGCCCCGTCCGTCTTCGCCGCGGTCTTCTTCCCACAGATCTCTGCTCATGGCGCCCGCGCTTATGCCTGACCGGCGGTCAAGACCACATGAATGTTCAGACGGATTCCCTCGACCCCGCCGGCCAAATCGAACCCTGAGAACGCTTCGTGCGCCCAAGAGCCCGATTCTAGGCCCGGGCCATATAGGTGCGGGGCGGGGCGAAATAATGATCAATCGCGTCGGCGACTGCGTCGGCCATGCGGCCGCGCTCGCGGTCGGAGGCCAGGCGCCGCTCGTCTGTCGCGTTGGTCAGGAAGCCCATTTCCAGAAGAACGGCAGGCACATCTGGCGCGAGCAGCACGAAGAGGCCCGCGTTCCGGTGGGTGTTCGCGAGAAGGGGTGCGACGCCCTGGAGCTCGCCGATCACGGTCTGCGCAAAGGCGGCCGAGCGGTTGGTGGTTTCGCGCTGGGTGAGGTCGGTCAGGATCTGGCTGACCAGACCGGTGCGTGGCGCGTCGCCGAGGTCGATTTCCCAGTTCTGCGTTTCCATCATCCCGCGGGCGCGCAGGCCGCCGCGCTCTGAGAGCGTGTAAACGGAGGCGCCAGCCGCGCCAGCGTTCTGGTTCGCGTCGGCATGAAGCGAGACGAACAGGTCCGCGCCCTGCTGGCGAGCGAAGCGAACGCGTTGTTCCAGCGGGATAAAAAGGTCCGCGTCGCGGGTGAGGGCGACGTGGTAGCGGCCGCGGGCTTCGAGGGCATCACGCAGCTTCAAGGCCGCGTCGAGGACGACCTCTTTTTCACGCACGCCGGTGACGCCGATGGCGCCCGGGTCGCGGCCGCCGTGGCCGGCGTCGATCACGATCATGCGGCGGCGGCCAGAACCCTGGCGGGGCGGCGCGGTCGCGGCGGCAGCGCCGGCGGCGTTCTGCGGCTCTAGGCGCATCGCGCCGGGGGCGGCGAGGTCGAAGGAGAGGCCTGGGCTGCTGCGGCCGCCGGTTTCTTGGGCCGAGAGCGTCGCGGGGGCGGCGAGGTCAAGCACCAAGCGCGCGCCGCCGTCGGGGCGGGGGGCGTAGCGGTAGCGGGAGACCGGGCCGGCGCCTGGGCCAGCGCCGGATGCCGCGCCAAGGGCGAGGCGCGTATCGGGCAGGTCCACCACGAAGCGGGCCGGGCCGTCGAGGAAGAAGGCGTTCGGCGATACGTGTCGGGAGAGGCCCACAACGAGGCGGGCGCCCTCGCGCGTCGGCTCAACACGCACCGCGCGTACGACCGCCGGGTCGGTCGCGTAGGCGTGCGCGGCCGGGAGGGCGCAGCCTGCAGCCAGCACGAGCCGGCGCGTCGGGGTCCACAACAAAGAGGTCACTGGGATTGGGTCACCTAAGCGGACCTTAACCCGAGGCCGCTTGCGATCCCGTTGAAAAGGAAGGTTAAACCTAGACTTACCAAACGTTTCCGCAGTGCGGTTTGCCGCCCCGCCCGGCGCGCGCCATATACGCCGCTCAAATTTCCGGACCGAGACGAAGATGCGCGCCGACATTCTGGCTTCCGCCGAGCAAATCCGCACGACCCTCCCCCTGCTGCGGAGGCGTCTTTGACTGGGATCGCGCGATCCAGCGGCTCGATGAGCTGAACGCCCGCTCCGAGGCGCCCGACTTTTGGAATGACGCGCAGCGCGCGCAGAGCTTGATGCGCGAGCGCAACAAGCTTGCTGGCGGCGTCGAGGCGATCCTCTCGCTCGAGCGCGATCTCGCGGACACGATGGAACTGGCCGAACTCGCGGACGCCGAGGGCGATGCGGGCATGCTCGAAGACGCGGCGGGCACGCTTGCGGCGCTGCAGAAGCGCGCGGCGAAGGCCGAGCTTGAAGCGCTGCTCTCGGGCGAGGCCGATGGCAACGACTGCTACATCGAAATCAATTCGGGCGCCGGCGGCACAGAGAGCCAGGACTGGGCCTCGATGCTGCTGCGCATGTACCTGAAATGGTCGAACGCGCGCGGCTTTCAGAGCCAGGAGATCGAGTACCAGGACGGCGAGACCGCCGGCATCAAGAGCGCGACCTATCTCATCAAAGGCGAGAACGCGTATGGCTGGCTGAAGACCGAGGCAGGCGTGCACCGCTTGGTGCGCATCTCGCCGTTCGATTCCAACGCGCGGCGGCACACGTCGTTCGCGAGCGTGTGGGTCTATCCGGTGATCGACGACACGATCGAGATCGAGATT
>CAZXNY010000328.1:0-3515 GCA_964642205.1 uncultured Caulobacteraceae bacterium | reverse complement strand
GGTCTCTCTGTCCGGGCGGCGCGCGGTTTACTTCGGGCGCACCGCCGAAACACACGTCGAGTTGTTTCCGTCCTAAGCCAGATTCGCTTCGAACAGCGCGAGCAGGCGCGCCCAGGCGCGGTCGGCTTGGACTTGGTCGTAGACGCGCGAGTCGATCGAGCACCAGCCGTGTTGGGCGAGATAGACTTCGATTTCTGCTGGGCGGTTCGCGGCGTCGAACGCGGCGCGCAAGCGATCTTTCGCGCCGGGATCGGCGGCGTCATCGTTTTGCGCGATGGCGACGAGATAGCTCGCGCGCATTTGTGGAATGAGACGATGCGGCGAGGTCGGCGCGTCGGTCGCAAGGCCCCCGCCGTGGAACGAGCCGCCTGCGCGCACGCGGTTTGGGACAGCGGCCGCCGTGCGCATCGTCAGCGCACCGCCCATGCAATAGCCGGTGGTGCCGACGCCTTTGCGCGTATCGACGGCGGCTTGTTGATCGAGCCAGCCGATATAGGCCGTCGCGTCGCGCGCGATGCTCTCTGGGTTGAATTGCGCGGTGTAGCTCATCAAACGCGCGCGCACTTCAGGTTGTGTGAACGCTTCGCCCTCTGCGAGCACCGGCGCGCGGGCGCTGCGATAGAACGGGTTGACGGTGAGAACCGCATAACCGCTTTCGGCGAGGCGCCGGCCCATAGTGCGAAAGCCAGGACGAAGCCCGCCAATGTCGGGCCACACCAGCACCGCGGCGTGGCGTCCGCTTGCGGGATGCACGAAATGCGCGTCGCACGTTCCGTCGGGCGTGGTGATGGTCACGTCCTGTTCGGTGAGCGTGGCTGCGCCCGCTGTGGTGGAGCACGCGGCGAGCGCGCCCGCGCCAAGGAGCGCAAAGCCCCGGCGCGAGACATTGGCGGCGTCGGCCAGGAATTCTTCGTCTTCGTGTACTGTGCGCTCGTCACACATGGCCGGGCTCCCTCTCTCTTGTCGTTTCGGCAAGCATAACGGCGCGCGGGCGGCTGGCTAGGCAGATCACGCCCGTGTCAGCGCGCGATGCAACCAAGGCGAGTTCCAGGCGTTTGCCGCCCAGTGCAGGGGCAGGGCCGATGGAGCTGAGACGATGAGATTTCAAATTGCCTGCGCCGCAGCGCTTGGGTTCGCCGCGATCGGCGCCAGCGTCGCCCCCGCCTGGAGCGCGAACGACCCGATCTCTGTGGCGCGCCAGCAATATCGCGCCGAGTGCAGCCGGTTCGAGCCGGCCGAATGGTGCGAGTGCATGGGCGCGGGGATGGCGCAGTCGCTGACGCCGGAAGAAATGGCGCTCGCCCGCCGCGCCGTGCGTGACCGGCACGTTTCAGTGACGCCCGCCCGCGCCGCCGCGACTGAGGCGACGATTGCGTCCGTCGGCATGGATCCGGCGCGGGACGATCCGTTCGAGCGCATCCGCGAAGTCGAGACACAAGTCTCCGCACCGTGCGCCGTGTTCCGGCACGATCCGCCGGCGAGCGCTGCCGAGGCGCGCGCCGAATCCGCGATGGAGCCGGAGCAGCCCGCAAAGGTTCCTGAGGGCTAAGCTCTCGCACAGCGCTACACGCGGGCTTACGCTCCCTCGAAACAAGAGGGAGCGTTCGCATGCCGGAAGTCACGAGTGAGCGCCGCGGCGCGGCGGCTATCTTGCGTTACTCGAACGCGCCGAAAGGCACGATGACGGCGAGTGGCGCGGCGATGCTGCTCGAAGCGTTTCAAGGTGCGGTCGCCGATCCTGCGGCGCGCGTGATCATCGTCACCGGCGGCGAGCCGGGCATGTTCATCCGGCACTACGACGTCGATGAGCTGGTGACGTATGGCGATGCGCTGAAGAAAGCGCCGCCGGTGCAAGCCGGGCAGGGCGGCGGCGCGTTCGGCGCGCTCGTCGATCTCGCGGCGTCGTCCCCCAAGCCGGTGATCGCGGCGATCAACGGCATGTGCATGGGCGGCGGGTTCGAGTTCACGCTCGCATGCGACATTCGCATCGCCGCGCGCAGCGCCGAGCCGATTGGGCTGCCGGAAACGCGCGTCGGCATTTTCCCGGGCGGCGGCGGCACGCAGCGATTGCCGCGCGTAATCGGCGAAGCAAAGGCGCTCGCGTTCATTCTCGAAGGCTCGGTTGTTGCGGCGCCGCAGGCGTTTGAGCTTGGGCTCGTGCACGCGCTGGCGGACGATGCGCTGGCGGAAGCGCTCGCCTGGGCCGAGCGGCTCGCGGCGAAACCGGCGGGCGGGCTCGCGGAGGCAAAGCGCTTGGTGCGCAGCGCGCTCGACCGGCCAATCGCGGATGGGCTCGCGGAGGAGCGGCGCGCGTTCGCGGCGCTGGTGCAGAACGATCCCGACGCGGTCGCGGCGATGCGCGGCTCGCTTGGGCGGCCCATTCAAGAGGCGTAGTTCCGGTGCGACGCTAGCGCCGGGTCACGTTCGCGTTGGCGGCTTGACCGGGCGCGCGCGAGCCGGAACAACGCCGCGCGTACTTAGCCGACCCGTAAGAGGCCGCCCGTTGGAATTTGCCGCATCTGATATCGCCGCCCTCATTCAGGTCATTCTGATCGATCTGGCGCTGGCGGGGGATAACGCCGTCGCGGTTGGCCTTGCGGCTTCGGCGTTGCCACAGCACCAGCAACGGGTCGCGATCTTCTGGGGCATCGTCGGCGCGCTCGTGCTGCGCATCTTCTTTGCGCTCATCACGGTGCAGCTGCTGCAGTTCAAAGGCATCCTGCTGGTCGGCGGCTTGCTGCTGTTCTGGGTCGCCTGGCGGATGTGGCAGGACTTGAAGGCGCATCGCGTCGAGGCGCCGCTCGCCGAACCGGAGCAGGGTGTGAAGGCGGCGGAGAATGTCGCCGCCGCGGCCGCGCCGCCCGCGAGCTTCGGGCGCGCGCTGCTCACCATCGTGATCGCCGACGTGTCGATGTCGCTTGACAACGTGCTCGCGGTGGCGGGCGTGTCGCGGCACTCGCCGGCGATCATGGCGTTCGGTCTCGTGCTCGCGGTGATCTTGATGGGCGTTGCGGCGGGCGTGATCGCGCGCGTGATCGAGAAGTACCGCTGGATCGCGGTGCTCGGCATCGTGATCATCGTGTTCGCGGCGTTCCGCATGGTGTGGGAAGACCTTCACGTCTTCTTCCCGACGGTGATCCCGGCGCTGCCGGGCTTCCTCGGCGCGCATCCGCCGGCGCATTGATGCATTACGCCTACCTCGCCGCCGCGATCGTGGCCGAGGTGATCGGCACGAGCGCGCTCAAGGCCTCTGCCGGGTTCACGCAGACCGTGCCGTCGATCGTCTGCGTGGCGGCGTATTCGGCGGCGTTTTACTTTTTGTCGCTGACGCTAGACCGGATTCCGGTCGGCATCGCGTACGCGATCTGGAGCGGCGTCGGCATCGTCCTGATCGCGCTGATCGGGGTGTTCCTGTTCAAGCAAACGCTCGATGCGCCAGCACTGATCGGCATGGCGCTGATCATTGCGGGCGTGGTCGTGATGAATTTGTTTTCAAAGACGGCGGTGCACTAGCG
>CAZXNY010000327.1:0-3532 GCA_964642205.1 uncultured Caulobacteraceae bacterium | reverse complement strand
CGTGCATCCTTCGAAGATCCTGAGCACCAGCCAGGAAGTCGATGTGATGGTGCTCGATGTGGACGGCGACAAGCGCCGCATCTCTCTCGGCATCAAGCAGGTTCAAGCCAATCCGTGGGACGCGTTCCTCGCCGAACACCCGGTCGACAGCGTGCTCGAAGGCGAGATCAAGTCGATCACCGAGTTCGGCCTCTTCGTTGGCCTGACGCCGGAAATCGACGGCATGGTGCACCTCTCCGACATCGCGTGGGACGCCCAGGGTGAAGAAGCCCTCGCCCGCTACAACAAAGGCGACGTGGTGAAAGTCCGCGTCCTCGATGTGGACGTCGAGAAAGAACGCATCAGCCTTGGCATCAAGCAAGCCGGCGCCGATCCGCTCGCGGGCACGGACTTCCGCCGCGGTCAGACCATCACGGTCGAGATCGTGGAAGTCACCTCGGGCGGCATCGAAGTCGCGTTTGGCGAAGACAACCAAATGCGCAGCTTCATCCGCAAGTCGGACCTCAGCCGCGACCGCTCCGAGCAGCGCCCCGAGCGCTTTGCGGTAGGCGACCGCGTCGATGCGCAGATCACGACGTTCGACAAGACCTCGCGCCGCGTTTCGCTCTCGATCAAGGCGCTTGAGCTGGCCGACGACAAGGAAGCGATCGCGAAGTTCGGCTCGTCCGACTCGGGCGCCTCGCTTGGCGACATTCTGGGCGCCGCGCTCCGCAAGGGCGCCGACAAGAACTAAGCGTCAGCTTCAAACTGGCGTGAAATCGGGCCGGGAACGCACGTTCCCGGCCTTTTTTCGTTCTGGATCAACGCGCAGGCGTTGACGCGGCCGCGCGACCAGCGGACATTTCCAGCGTGCTGGACCAAAAGCCCTCAAGGACGTCCGACATGCTCAGATCCGCCCTCGTCGCGAAGCTCCAAGAGGAATTCCGCACTCTAAAGGCCGCGGATGTTGAGCGTGCGGTCGACGTGTTTCTCGACGAGATCGCCGAGGCGCTCGCCGCCGGCGGGCGCGTCGAGCTGCGCGGCTTCGGCGCGTTTTCGGTGCGCACGCGCGACGCGCGCGTTGGGCGCAACCCCCGCACCGGAGATGCGGTGACGGTCGAAGCCAAGAAAGTCCCGTTCTTCAAACCCGGCAAAGAGCTGCGGCTCAAAGTGAACGGCGGCGTCGAGCCGTAAGGCGCGCCGCATCGGTAGGGGCGGCCATGCTGGCGCTGTTGCCCGAAATACTAGGCGCCATTCTCGCCGCCGTCGGCGCGGCGGTCGCGTTCATGCCCAGCACGAACACGCGCAACCGCAACGTCGCGATCATCGGCGCGGGCGCCGCGATCGTGCTGACGGGTTTCAGCTACTACCTCGTCGCCGAGACCGGGCGTGGTTTGTTCGAACGCGCGGCCTGTGCCGTCTTCCCAAGCGGAGACTATTGCCAAGCTGACCTGCCGCTCACGGCTGAAGCCGTGATTGGCGATTGGAAAGGCGAAGGCGCCGTCGGCCGGGGCGCGCAAGCAACGCAACGCATGACGCTCTATCCCGATGGGACAGTGTTCATCCCAACCCCCGGCTTCTCGGGCGAATGGTCCATCGCGCAGAACCGCCTCCACGTGCGCGTCGTATGCGAGACTTGCGGCGAAGATCCCGTGTTGTTCAGCGGCCCCGTCGTCAACGGCGAATACGACGCGTTTGCGGAGAGCAACGACAACCAGGCGGTGCGCATCACCCTGCGCCGCTTGCCGCGCACGAGTGGAACGGCCGCGGACTACATCGAGTAGCCGGTCACTCTTCGCCGATCACCTTCAGATATTCCACGATCGCGCGGCGCTGCGCCGGTGACAGCGCGGAATTGTTGTAGTCGTGCCCGAGGTTTGAATTGCCGTCGATCAGCGCACCGGCATCGTCACGCGCGTTGAACACGAACGGATTGTCCGCCCGCGCATCCGTCACGTAGCCGACGTTCACCGGATCGAACTCGCGCGAACCGACATTAAAGCGCAACGTGCGTTCCGCTGGCGGCAGCAGCAGCTCGTACAGGTTCGGGATCGACCCGTTGTGCAGATAAGGCGCCGTCGCCCACACGCCTGTCAGCGGCCGCGCCTTATACGCCAGGATGCGCGCCGCGTTCGGCACTTGCAGCGCCGCGATGCAGCGCGCGCGCCGCTCTTCGCGCGAGTATTGCCCGGGCCGCGGCGCCGCGGGCCCGCCGCCGCTCGCGCCTTCAAAGCTGCCGCTCGATTCGATGCGCGGCCGCGGATGGCTGCCCCACGCGCTCATCACCGCGCTCGCGCCGACTTCGCTTGTTTGGAAGAGCAACGCCGACGTCACCAGCACGCGCAGCATTTCCGACGCGGGCTCCACCCGCCCTAGTTCGCCGCCGTCGATCAGATCGCGCCGTTCGCCGCGCAGCGATCCGGTCACGGCCTCGTTCGTGGCCGTGTTGCACGCCATCCACGGATCGGTTCCGGGCGTGTCGTCGAAGTCCGCGGCCGTGAACGGGATCATGCGTTCGATGTTGCGCGTCGTCAGATCGGTGCGTGCGAGCGGCGTGTGGCAGCTGACGCAATGTTCGCCAAACAATGCCCGCCCTTCCTGCACCAACGCCGGATCGGGCGCGCCGAAGATCTCCGCTGGCCAGCGCGGCGGCCGCAGCCGCATCAGCTGCTGCTCAAGCGCCACGAGATTGACGACGTCCGCGCTCGACCGTGAGCCGACTTGCATGAACCCGCGCGGCCGAATGTCCGCGAACACGCCGATGACCTCGCCCGTGTTGCGCCCGAGCGCGCCGTGATCGAACGTTTGCGGACGCCCTTCCAGCGGCTCGTTCTCGGCGACGCCATTCCATTGCACGAAGCGATGCTGCGGCACGTTCCACAGGGACGGATAGCTCACCGGCGCATCCGGCTCATTCGCCGTCGGCGCGTTGCGGTTCGCGACGAACGACACCTTGTTGAGAATGTAGCCCACCGCATCGAGCCGGCCGTGCCCATAGCGGAGCGAGGTCTCGTTCATCACCGCGATGCCGTTCTGGTAGTTCACCAGATCGTTCAGCGCGCGCCGCAGCATCGTGCGGTTGCGCCGCGCATCGCGTGCATTGGCTGGGCCAACGACGCGTGTCGCGAAGCGCTCGAAGCGCGCGGGATCGTCCCGCGTCTGCGTCAGCGCGTGGTTGAAGCCTTCGATGAATCCTTGGAAGTCCGCGAGCGTCGCGCCGCCTTCGATCCGCAACGTCGCGCCCTGATACGTCATCTGCCCCGTATGGCAGGCCGCGCACGTGAACCCGACCCACGGCTCATCGCTGCGTTGCCCCGCGCGCCACCGCAGGCGCGTCGGGCCCAGACGCGCATCGTTGCGCCGGTCGATCGCGAAGCCCACCGGCAGCTCGCCGTTCGGACGCGGCAGATAGCGCAGCGCTTCCATGTGCGCGTCTGCAAGGAACGGCGCCTCACTCTGCGGCTGCTCGAGCGCGCGAAACCAAGAGAGAGGTATCAAGCGCGAGCCTTGCGTCGCCCCGTACCACCGCTCGCGATCCTCAGCTGTCCAGCCT
>CAZXNY010000326.1:0-3553 GCA_964642205.1 uncultured Caulobacteraceae bacterium | reverse complement strand
TGCTGCGCCGGCCCGACATTCCGTACGAAACGCTTGAAGCGAAGTATGGCGGCGCGGCATCGCAGTACGCCGATCTCGGCGATGGGCTGCGTGTGCATTATCGCGACCAGGGCAACGCGGCAGGACCGGTGCTCGTGCTGGTGCACGGCTTTGGCGCCTCGCTGCATACGTGGGAGCCGTGGGTTGAGCGCCTTGGGTTCAATTATCGCATCGTCACGCTCGATCTGCCGGGACATGGGCTGACGCGCGCGCCAGCGGGTTATGAAGCGTCGACGCAGCGCTATGTTGAGATCATCGATACGGTGACGGCGCAGCTTGGCGTCACGCGCTTCACGCTGGCGGGCAATTCAATGGGCGGCGGCGTGGCGTGGAACTATGCGCTGGCGCACCCGGAGAAGCTGAGCGGCCTGGTGCTGGTGGACGCAGCTGGCTTTCCTGTCTCAGAGAATGAGCGCGATGGGCCGCCGCCGCTGATCTTCGCGCTGATCAGCAATCCCATCATCGGCCCGCTGATGCGCGACCTCGATAACCGGCCATTGATCGAGCGCGCGTTGCGGCAATCGTTCGTCGATCAAAGCAAGATCGACGAAGCGATGATCGATCGCTACGCGGAGATGGCGCGCGCGCCGGGGCACCGCGCGATCCTCTTGAGCATTGGGCGCGACGGCGCCGATCCCGCACGGCTTGCCGATATTCGCACGCCCACGCTCGTGCTGCATGGCGATACGGACAACCTGATCCCCGTCGCGGCGGGGCGCGGGTTCGCGGCGGCGATCCCAGGCGCAGAGCTCGTGATTTTCCCGAATGTCGGCCACGTGCCGATGGAAGAAGTGCCAGACGAGAGCGCCGCCGCGCTCGCCGCCTTCCTCGAACGCATTCACGCAGCGCCCGCTGGCGCCCAACCGCAGCCTGCCGGAGCAACGCCATGACTTCCGTGAACGTTTCCCGCCGCACGCTGCTGATCGCAAGCTCGCTGGCCGCGGCGCCCATGCCAGCTTGGGCGCGGGATTTTTCGGGCGGCCAGTTCACGCACGGCGTCGCGAGCGGCGATCCGACGTCGAGCGCCGTGATCTTGTGGACGCGCTTTGCGCCCGCGCCAGGCGGCGATGGGCGCATAGGTTGGGAAATCGCGGAGGATGAAAACTTCGCGCGCGTGCGGCGGCGCGGATCAGCCGTTGCGACGGCGGCGAGCGATTACTGCGTGAAAGTCGATGCGCGCGGGCTGCGCGCAGGGCGGCCCTACTTCTACCGCTTCCTCTCAGCCGGCGGGCCTTCGGTGACGGGCCGCACGCGCACAGCGCCGAGCGGCGCGGCGGAAGCGCTCAACGTTGCGTTCTTCTCCTGCGCCAACATGCCGTTTGGGTACTTCCACGCTTATGCCGATGCGGCCGCGCGAGAGGACATCGATCTTTGCCTCCACCTCGGCGACTACATCTATGAGATGCCGCGCGGGATTTATCCGTTCCCGAACGAGGCCGTTGCTGAACGCGTGATCGATCCGGTGCACGAGACGGTGACCTACGCGGATTACTGCGCGCGTTACGGCTCCTACCATCGCGATCCCGACTTGCTGGAGCTGCGCCGCCTCAAGCCGATGTCCGTGACGTGGGACGATCACGAGATCACCAACGATCCGTGGATGGGCGGCGCGCAGAATCACCAAGAGCCGGCGGAAGGCACGTGGGCCGATCGCGTGGCGGCGGCTTCGAAAGCGTATTTCGATTGGATGCCGATCCGCCCGACGGCGCGGCAAGGCTGGCGCGTTTACCGCACGCTCGATTGGGGCGATCTGGCCAAGATCGTGTTGCTCGACACGCGCATTCCTGGGCGTTCCAAGCAGCTCAATTACATGACCGATCTCACGCCGCAGCTGACGGCGGCGGGCGCGAACGTCGCGCAAGTCGCCGAGACGTTCCGGCGCGAGCGGCTGAACGATCCCACGCGCTCAATGCTCGGCGATGCGCAGCAGACGTGGCTCGATGAAACGCTCGCGCGCTCCAAGTCGCGCGGGCAGACGTGGCAAGTGATCGCGCAGCAATTGGTGCTCTCCCCGCAGATCGCACCGCAGGGACTTTCGCGGCTGCTTCCGGCGGGCGCGAACCTTGAGACGAGCTGGTTCGCGCAAGCGGAGCGTTTGCGGCAGATGGGCCTGCCGTGGAATCTCGATGCGTGGGACGGCTATCCGCTCGCGCGCGAACGCTTCAAAGCGAGCCTCGCACAGAACGCGGCGAACGCGTTCGTCATCGGCGGCGATAGCCACAATGCGTGGGTCTATAACGTGCCCGCGAGCGAAGGATCGCGGCTCGCCGCGATCGAGTTCGGTGGCGGTAGCGTCACCTCGCCCGGTTTCGAGCGCTCGCTCACGAACGCACAACCGGGCGAGCGCGAAAGCGTGATGCGCGCGGGCGATCCGAACATGGCGTTCTGCGACTTCACCAACCGCGGCTACGGCGCGTTCCGCCTGACGCGCGAACGGTGCGAAGCGGAATGGCGCGCGGTGAGCGATATTCGCGTGCGTGAGCGCGGGCCGGTGGCGACGACGCGCTTCTCGGCGCAAGCGGGCGCGAACGGGCCGAGCGCGTGGGCGCTTTCGGCTTAAGGCGCTACAGGCCGCGATCGACGATGTTGACCGGGCCGAGCAAGCGGCGGATCGCGGCTTTGCAGCGCTCGTTCGCATTGCCGCCGGGATCGAGCACCGAACCGTCGATGTAATCGACGCGGTACTCGTTCTGCAGCATCAGGAATGTCATCGCGATCCAGCCTTGGCCGGGCGCGGCGCGATTGCGCGCGCGCCAAAGCTCCCGGACGAGTTCGTTGAGCAAGGTGGTGGCCATCATCATGTCCATCTGGTTGTCATCACCGACGAACACGCCCGATTGCACTTCGCGCTCCGTCGGCTCCGCGTAGAGCAGGATGCCCGGGCCCATATGGCTCGCCATGCGCAGCAACTCGGCGCCAATCTGGCTTTGGATTTGGCCTTCGAGGTTAAGTTCGTCTTCGGTCACAGGAGCATCCAGCGTTACGGCGCAAAGCCGATGGTGATTTCAGCGATGCGGCCAATCGCGGCGCGCATCTCGGGCGAGTCCGATGCAAACGGCTGATCGCCGAGCGCCTCTTGTGTCTCGACGGTCGGCCGGAACGCGACGCCGATCGTGCAGCCATTCTCCGGCGCGAGCGAACCGCCCTGCCAATCGGTGACGCGCCCGCCATAGTCCCAGCCGAAACCGGAGACGGTGAATGGCCGGCCATTGGCGCGCTGCGTGTTCGTCATCGCTTGATGGAGCTTGATGCCGGACGGTCCATTCCATGCGCTTTCATCGCCCGCGACCGTGATGGTTGCGGGTCGCGCGCGGGCGGCCTCGTCATGCCACGTGATTTCGAGGCGCTGCGTTGGATCGTTTGCGTAGAGCACCGTGATCGGAATCGCAGGGCCGCCTTCTGGGCCCGGGCGCTCGGCTTGCGTGACATTGCCGGCGCCATAGATGCGCGCGAGCGTTTCGGCTGTCGCGTCGCGCGCGAAGCCATCGCAGGTAAGCAGCAGCGGCGGCGGAGC
>CAZXNY010000325.1:0-3560 GCA_964642205.1 uncultured Caulobacteraceae bacterium | reverse complement strand
CACGCGTGATGCCGAGCACCACAATATTCGGCACGAAGCTTTCGGCGTTGAAGCGCGAGCCGCCGACGTAGATGTTGAGCGCGAGGGCCGCGCCGATGAACACAGCGGTGAGGCCGATCACGGGCAGCGAGAAATAGCCGACATGCATCAGCTGCCGCAGGAACTGGCCGGGGTGGAACGGCGGCGTGACGCACGCGACGGCGGCTTGGCCGGCGAACTTCGCGAACTTGCCGAACTCACGCAGCACCGCGATGGTGGCGCGCCCGATATCACTGAACGGTCTCAAGCAACGCTCCCGCGCCGGCGCACGGTGGCGACGAACGTCGTCATGATTTCATAGGAATTGGTGCCGGCGCGCGCGGCGACGTCATCGAGCGGGGCGTTGGGGCCGAGAAACTCGGCCATATCTCCTGCGCGAATGCTCGCGTCGCCGGTGATGTCCAAAATGACAAGGTCCATCGATACGCGCCCCAGGATAGGGCGCTTGGCCCCGCCCACAACGCCATAGCCGCGCCCGGCGAGGCTGCGCAAGAAGCCATCGGCGTAGCCGACAGCGGCGATCGCGACGCGCATCGGATGGCGCGCGACGACGCTTGCGCCATAGCCCATGCTTTCGCCTTCCGCCACGTCGCGCACTTGCAGGACCGGCGCGGTGACGGTGGCGACGTTGTTGAGCGTCACGCCATCGTCGCGGTCGGCGCTGCCGAAGAGGCCCATGCCGATGCGCAGCACATCGAAGCGAAATTCGGGGCCGAGTTGGGCGCCGGCGGTGGCCGAGAGGCTGCGGCGCGCGTTCGGGAAGAGGGCGCTGGATTCGCGGAAGCGCGCGCGCTGGCGGGCATTGAGCGAGTGGCTCGGCAGCGAGGCGCAGGCGAGGTGGCTCATGAACAGCGTGACGCTTTCGCCGAGCGCATCGCGTGCGGCGGCGACGTCGGTGAGCTGGAGGCCCAGACGGTTCATGCCGGTGTCGACGTGCAGCGCGCACGGTGCGTCGCGCCAGCGTGCAGCTTGTTCAAGTGAGTTGATTGCGGGCGTGATCGCGTTGTCGCGCAGCGTGCGCGCGTCTTCGTCGGAGGTTGGGCCGTTGAGCGCGTAGATCGTGGGCGCGGGGCCGATGGCGGCGCGCAGCTCGATCGCTTCGCCGGTCGTGGCGGTGAAGAAGGTTTGGCAGCCGGCGCGCGTGAGCGCTTTGCCGGCGGCGGGCGCGCCGGCGCCATACGCATCCGCTTTCAGAACGCCGGCGACTTCGGCATCCGGCGCCATTGCTTTGAAGACGTGCCAGTTCGCGATGATCGCGCTGGTCTCGATGCGCGCGGCCGCCAGTCGGGCAGTTTGTGCCGGTTGTTGCGTCATGCCGCTGGCGTTATCGGGGAGCCGCGGCGCGGATGCAAACGGCGGCGTTATTGGGACGGCGGCTTGTAGCCACGATCGGCGTAATTGCCGAAGCGCGTGTAGCGCGGATCGAAGTGCATCTTCACGGTGCCGATGGGGCCGTGACGCTGCTTGCCGATGATGACGTCGGCGGTGTTGCGCGTTTCGTCCATCAAGCGCTGCCAGTTGAAGTGCTCTTCGCTGCCTTCACGCGGTTCTTGGCGCTCGAGGTAGTAATCCTCGCGGTAGATGAACATGACGACGTCCGCGTCCTGCTCGATCGAGCCGGATTCGCGCAGGTCGGAGAGTTGTGGGCGTTTATCGTCGCGCTGCTCGACGGCGCGGGAGAGCTGCGCGAGCGCGAGCACCGGCACGCGCAGATCCTTCGCGAGGGTTTTGAGGCCCATCGTGATTTCGCTGACCTCCTGCACGCGGCCGCTACTACTGGAGCGCGCCGAGGCAGTGATGAGCTGGAGATAATCGACGACGATGAGATCGAGGCCGGTGGTGCGCTGCATGCGCCGGCAGCGCGCTTGAAGCGCCGAGATCGCGATGCCGCCTTGGTCATCGATGTGGAGCGGCAGCGCTTGCAGATCGATGCTGGCTTCGGCGAGCTTTTCGTATTCGTGCTTTTCGATCTTGCCGCGCCGGATGCGATCGCTCTCGATCGAGGTGTAGTCGGAGAGGAGACGCATCGCGAGCTGATCGGCGCTCATTTCTAGGGCGAAGAACGCGACCACGCCGCCTTTGTTGCGCGCTTCTTCAAAGCCTTCGCGCTGCGCTTTGAGGCGCGCGTTCGCGACGTTGAAAGCGATGTTCACCGCGAGCGAGCTTTTGCCCATCGAGGGGCGCGCCGCGAGGATGAGCAAGTCCGACTTGTGCAGGCCGCCGAGCTTTTGATCGAGATCGATGAAGCCAGTCGCGAGGCCCGAAACGTCGGACTTGTTTTCGTAAGCAGCGGCGGCGGCTTCGATGGAGGTGGCGAGCGCGCGTGAGAAGGGCGAAAGGCCGCTTGACGACGAGCCGGTTTCGGCGAGCGAGAACAGCGTGCGCTCGGCTTCTTCGATAATGTCGGACGCGTCGGCGTCGTCCGGCGGGTTTTCCGCGAGTTCGCTGATTTCGCCGCCAACGCGGATGAGTTCGCGGCGGAGCGCGAGGTCATAGACGAGTTCGGCGTATTCCTGCGCGTGCACGGTGAGGCGCGCGGCGTTTTCGAGGAGCGTGAGCAGGTATGTCGCGCCGCCGATTTCGGCGAGGCCGCCATCGCGCGTGAATTGCTCGCGGAGCGTGACGCCGTCGGCCAGCGAGCCGACGGCGATCTTGGCGGCGCAGGCGTCGAAGATGCGGCCGTGCGCGGGATCGTAGAAGTGGCGCGCCTGCAGCTTCGCGGTGATGCGGTTGTAGGTTTCGTTGTCGAACAGAATCGCACCCAGAAGGGCTTGTTCCGCGTCCAGGTTGTGGGGCGCGGCGTGCGTCGCGACTTGGGCTAGGGATCCGTCCGCCATGCCCGCGAACCTGCAACGATTCGGGTGAGTCGGGCGGGCCAGGGCACCAGGACTGGGGACGCGGACGTGCTGAAATGTTTACTACACCAATAGTTGTGATTTCTCTGTCGCAACAACGGAGAATTGTTCCCGCTCCGTTGACCAGCGCACCGCCACACATATTGTTTGTGCAACATACAAATATGGGGAGCGGCTATGACGTCACTAGGAAAATCGGCGCGTATTGCCGCGCTCATGGCGATGGCGGCGCCCGTTTGGGCGCTGGCGCCGGCGCCGCTCGCGCTTGCGCAGGAGGGGGAGAGCGCTGGCATCGGCACGGTGACCGTGACGGCGCGCCGGCGCGCTGAAAGTTTGCAGGACACACCGATCGCGGTTTCCGCATACAGCGCCGAGTCGCTTGAGCGGCAGCAGGTGAACGCGACCACCGAACTCGATCAGATCACGCCGAACCTCCAGTTCACGAGCTACGGCACGCTGACGGGCAACAATTCGGCGGCGCAGGTTTTCATTCGCGGCATTGGGCAAACGGATGCGACGCCGGCGGTCGATCCGGGCGTCGGCATTTACATCGACGACGTCTACATGGGCCGCGCCGTGGGCGGGGCGATGGACTTCCGCGACATCGCGAATGTGCAGGTGCTGCGCGGGCCGCAAGGCACGCTCTTTGGGCGCAACACGATCGGC
>CAZXNY010000324.1:0-3583 GCA_964642205.1 uncultured Caulobacteraceae bacterium | reverse complement strand
TCGCGGCGCCTTGGAACGGTTCGATAAAGCTCGGGTGGTTGTGGCTCTCCATCTTGAAGATGGCCGCGAGCCCCTCGCCGATATCGATCGCGCCCGCGTTCTCGCCCGGGCCGTAAATCACGTGCGGCGCTTTGGTCGGAAACTTCGCGAGATGAACGCGCGAGGATTTGTACGAGCAGTGCTCGCTCCACATCACCGAGAAAATCCCCAGCTCCGTGACGTTCGGAACCCGCCCAAGCTTCTGGACGATGAGGTCGTATTCCTCACCCGAGAGGCCGAATTCTTGCGCGAGGGCTTTCTCGCCCGGGTCCAAAGGGCCGTGTTTCATGCGGGGCTGTTAGCGACGTTCGCGCCCCCTCGCAAACATGGCCAAACGGCGCACAGCCCGGCGCCTCTTTCCCGGGCGGGCGCTGGCTTATCCACAGCCCTCGACAAGCCCGCGACCGCTCGGCTACGTCGCTGCCAGCAAGGTCCAGAGGGAGGATTTCGAGATGGTCACGTTCGCCGAGCTGCCGTCGATGGTGGGCAAGGAAACCGGGGTTTCCGATTGGGTCGAGATCACCCAGGACCGCGTCAACAAATTCGCCGACGCCACAGGCGACCATCAATGGATCCACGTCGATGTTGAGCGCGCCAACCGCGAAATGGGCGGCCCGATCGCGCACGGCTACCTGACGCTCTCGCTCATCCCGTTCCTCTCGCAAGGCCTGATGCCGATCAGCGGCGTCACGCGCGGGATCAATTACGGCTCCAACAAAGTGCGCTTCACCAACATGGTGCGTATCGGCAAGCGCGTGCGCCTCCGGCAGAAGCTCGTCTCGGCTGAACCGAAGAGCGGCGGCATGCAGCTCACCAACGAATGCACGATCGAGATCGAGGGCGAGTCCAAGCCCGCTTGCATCGCCGAAACCATCTCCGTGGTGTTCGGCGCCTAAGCGCCAAACGTGCTGGTCTTTGTCGAAGCGCTGTCGATCGCGGGCGACCGCGACAAGCAAAACGATGACGCGTGCGGCTGGGCGCCGCCGCGCGCCTGGGTGATCGACGGCGCGACCGACCTCCACGATACGCCGCACGCCAATGCGCCGTCGGATGCGGCGTGGCTGGCGCAGCGCGCCAACGCGTTCTTCCATTCGCAGGAAGGCGATCCGCGCGTGCTGTTTGGCGCGGCAAGCGCCGACGCGCGCGATTGGTTCGATGCGCCCGATGGGATGGAACGCTGGAAGCTGCCAACGGCCTCCGTGCTGATGGTCGTTGAGGCAGACGACGGAATCGCCGGGCTCGACCTCGGCGACAGTCGCTGTTTTGCGCTCGGGGCCGATGGCGCCTCTTTCGCCGCCGGCGGCAAACCGCACGCGCCGGACAACGAAACAAAGGCCGCCGCTGACGCCGCAAAGACCGCGACCGGCCCGCTTCTCGACGACGCCGCAACGCTCGCGCGCCTGCGCGAGGCGCGCGGCGCCCACAACCTGCCCGGCAAATACGTCGTGTTCGGGCTGCAGCCTGAGTGCGCCGCTTCGGCGCGCGGCTGGTCGATGAAGTTGCAACGTCCGGCGCATGTTCTTCTCGCGACGGACGGCTTTTCGGCTCTGGTTGATCGCTACGGAAAGTACGACGCCGCCGGCCTCGTGCGCGCCGCGTGCGATGTGGGCCTGCAGGAACTCGCACGCGCGCTGCGTGCGATCGAAGCGGCAGACGCGAACGGCGCCCGCCACCCGCGGTTCAAACCGTCGGATGACGCAACCGCGCTGCTGCTCCGGCTCACGTAACCGCGATCCGTCGCGCGCGGGTTGGCGCGGGAGAGCGGGCGCGGCTACGCTCAGCGCCTTCCTTCCCCAGCCCTGAGGCGTTGATGAACCGTCGCGACCTGCTGCGCGCCGCCGCTGCCCTTCCTGTCCTTTCCGCTCTCCCTGGATGCGCCACCGCCAACATGACCGAAGTCCCCACGCCCCCCGTCGCGCCCGTGCGCCCCGTCCGCATCGAGCAATTGGGGCGCGTGCGCGTCGATCCCTATCAGTGGATCAAGGACGAGAACTGGCAGCAGGTGATGCGCGACCCGAGGGTGCTGAACGCCGACATCCGCGCCCACCTCGACGCCGAGAACGCCTACATGCGCGCCATGATGGCCCCGACCGAGGCGCTGCAGGAGACGATCTTCCAGGAGATGCGCGGGCGCATCAAAGAAGACGACGCCACCGTGCCGCAACCGGACGGGCCGTGGGCCTATTCCTCGCGCTACGAGACCGGCGCGCAGCATCCGCGCTACGTCCGCACGCCCCGCGCGGGCGGGCCGGAGCAGCTGCTGCTCGACGTCGATGCGCAGGCCGCGGGCAAGGACTTCTACGATGTGGGCGCGACCGCCCACTCATCGGACCATTCGCTCTACGCCTACGCCGTCGATGAGCAAGGCAGCGAATTCTACGCCGTGCGCGTCCGGGATCTCGCGACCGGCCAGGACCTGCCCGATCCGCCCACCGCCTCCACGGGCGATTTCTGCTTCTCGCCGGACGGCGCGTTCCTGTTCTGGATTTTCCGGGACGAGAACGGCCGCCCACGCCGCATCTTCCGCCGCCCCGTGCGCGGCACTACGGCGGACGACACGCTCGTTTACGAGGAAGAGAACGAAGGCTTCTTCCTCTCCATCAGCGTCAGCGAAAGCCGCGAGTTCATCCTGATCGGCTGCGCGGATCACGAAACCAGCGAGGTCCGCTTCATCCCGGGCGCGACGCCAACGGCAGCGCCCACGGTGTTTTCGCCTCGCCAAACCGGCGTTCTCTATGACGCGACGCATTGGGACGGGCGCTGGATCATCCGCACCAATGCGGATGAGGCCGTCGACTTCAAGCTGATGACCGCGCCTGCGGGGCGCACGGCGCGCGCCAATTGGCGCGACTTCATCCCACACCAGGCGGGCCGCTTCATCGTTGGCGTCGGCGCGTTCCGCGATCATCTGGTGCGGCTTGAGCGTGTCGACGCGCTGCCGCGCATCGTGATCCGCGACAAGGCGGGCCAAGAGCACGCCATCCGCCAAGACGAAGAAGCCTACGCGCTCGAACTCGACACCGGCCTCGAATATGCAACCACGACCATGCGCTTCGTCTACAACTCGCCGACGACGCCGCGCCAATGGTTCGACTACGACATGGCGGCCCGCACCCGCACGCTGCGCAAGACGCAAGAGATTCCGAGCGGCCATGACGCGAGCGCCTATGAGTGCCGCCGCTTCAACGCGACGGCGCCTGATGGCGCGCTGGTGCCGATCACGGTGCTGATGAAGCGCGGCACGCCGCTCGATGGCTCCGCGCCGCTGCTGCTCTACGGGTACGGCTCCTACGGCATCTCGATGGATGCGAGCTTCTCGATCCGCAATCTGAGCCTGGTCGATCGCGGCTGGGTGTGGGCGACGGCGCATGTGCGCGGCGGCTCCGAGCGCGGCTTTGGCTGGTTCCTCGATGGGCGCAAGTTCAAGAAGAAGAACACCTTCACCGATTTCGTCGCGTGCGCGGAAACGCTGATCGCGCGCGGCTACGGGCGCGCGGGCAACATCGTGACGTATGGCGGCTCCGCCGGCGGCATGCTGATGGGC
>CAZXNY010000323.1:0-3598 GCA_964642205.1 uncultured Caulobacteraceae bacterium | reverse complement strand
CGATCATCACGGCACGCTAGCATGCGCATAGTGAGAGTGCGAGGATCGTGCCTTCTGAACCTGCAAAGCGCTCTCGGGGGGAGCAGCCATGATGGCGATTGCAACCAAGCGCTATCGCTCTTTCATTAGCTATTCGCAGAAAGACAAGGTGTGGGGCCGGCGGCTGCAAAGCTGGCTGGAGACCTACCGGGTGCCGGTGGGCGTGGTGGCGAGCATCGAGGGCGGCGAGCGGCTGGGGCGCTTTTTCCGTGACGAAGCCGAAATGCCCGCCGCGTCCGACATTGGCGAAGTGGTGCGCGAGGCGATCGAGACTGCGGAGAGCCTGATCGTCGTCTGCTCGCCGCGCTCGGCGCAATCACAATGGGTCGCCGCTGAGATCGCGCACTTCAACAGCGCCAATCCGGAAGGCGAAGTTTTCGCTGTCATCATCGATGGCCAACCGAACTCCGGCGATCCCGCCACCGAGTGCTTTCCGCCGGCGCTGCGCCGTGGCGGGGGCGCCAGCGAGATGCCGATTGAACCGGTGGGCGTTGATGTCCGCGTCGATTCCAAAGAGCGCATCTGCGCGCGCCTGGCGGCTGGCCTGCTGCGCGTGGACTTCGACGATCTGTGGCAGCGGGACCGGCGCCGCGCCGAGCGCGCGCAGAGGCGGCAGGTGATCACGTTGTCCGCGGTTGCGGCGGCGTTCGCCGTGCTTGCGACCGCGGCAGTGTGGCTTGCGCTCGTCGCACAACGCGAAACACGAACGGCGGAGGCCGCGCGCCAAGCGCTTCAGCGCGAATATCTTTCGATCTTGGGCGAGGGCGCGATCGAAAATGTTCTGACCAGCGATCTCATTCCTGGCGCGCTCGAAGGCCAGCCGCCCCAAGCGTGGACGTCGCTGATGCAGCGTGAGGGCCAAGACTTCATCATCGCGCGCGAGTTCGGCCGTGGGCGGATCTTTGCTGTGGCGCATGATGGCCTTCTTGACGCTGCGAGGATCGAGAACGGCGATGCGTTCTTGCGGCGCAGCATTTCGTGGTTGCGCGGACCCGATGCCGGCGGCGACGTTGTGATCACCTCCGGCCATTGCGAGTTCATGACGGTTGGCACGGAGGATTGGCTCTTGCCGAGTCTGCTGGGCGAATGGGGCTATCAGGTGCGCGACGCGGGCGGGCGTCTCGATGATCACGCGCTTGCCGGGGCCGGCGTTCTGATCATCGGCAATGCCTGGACGGCGTTCACGCCCGAAGAAATCGCAGCCATCGCGCGCTACGTGAACGCGGGCGGCGGCGTCTTCCTTGCTGGCCTTGGCTGGTCATGGGTCTCTGACGCCAACAACCCCGAAGTCGCCTGCGCCGGCGCGCCGCTTGTGCCCGAGCCGGTAACGCTCGACACCTATCCCATGAACTTGCTTGGCGCGCGGTTTGGGCTGCGCTGGATCGACGAGGCGCCGTCATGAAAGCGATCAAACACGCTCTCTTGCTCATTTCCGTGATGCTTGGAGTCAGTGCGCCTGCGCACGCACAACAACAGCAATGGGCGGCTGGCTATGTGGACTGGTCTTTCCCGCAGGCGCAGTCCGGCGAAGGCATCGCGCAACGCGTTTGGATTCCGCAGCCGGCGGTCGCGTCTTTCTTCACGGTGAACTTCGAGTTCGTTGGCGCGCAGGGCGGATATATCGGCTTGCAGAGCGACGAGCGCGGCGTAGGCAATGTGCGCTTTTCGCTTTGGAACACGACGGTGGCGCGCGGCGAGGCGTGCCGGCCGTTCGATGGCGAGGGCGAAGGCATGACGTGCGTCTTGCCGGTCGCGATCCAGCGTGACGTCTTGTACCGTGTGCGCGTGGTGCGCGGCGTAGCAGATGCGCAAGGCCAATGGTGGATCGGCTGGCTGGACGAACCGAACAGTGCAAGCCGCCAGATCGGCGCGATCCGCACGCCCCGCCAACAAACTGAGATCGCGGCCGAAGGCATACACAATTTCGCTGAGTTTTGGGGCGGCGCCGTCCGCGCCTGTCGCGATGTGCCTTTGTCCGCCGCTGCGTTTGCAGCGCCGCGCCTTACGCTCGCGGGCGGCGAGGAGAGCGCCGGCGCAATGGCGAACGGCACGCGGCCTGAGGAAAATCGTTGTGTCACCGGGCGCGAGCGGTTGGGCGCGGCGGTGACGCATGCGCCGCTCGTCTTCCAAGGCGCGCCGGCAATGATCATCACGCTGGGCGGCGCGCCAGAAGACAACGCGGCGTTGGCGCGCCGTTTACAGGCAGAGGCGCCTTCCCGGTAGTCGTTAGCGTGTCACCCAACGTAGGTGCAGCAGGTGACGGGTTGCGGGGACTGGGTCACACTGGCGCTGGAAGCTGGGGCGGCGGGGAATCGATGAGCGAGCATTCGGCAATCGAGATCCCCATCAATCAAGCAAGCGCATCCCCGGGCCCCTCGACAGGCTGGCTCGCTGACGTGACGCGGTCTATGTGCGCGGCCTATCTGCGGCTCGCCGGGTGGAAGGTGCGTGGCGATTGGCCGAGCCTTAGCAAGGCGGTGCTGGTCGCTGCGCCACACACGTCGAATTGGGACGGCATAAACATGCTGGCGACCGCCGGCTTCTATCGCGTGAAGCTGCGATGGATGGGCAAGAAGAGCCTGACGCAAGGGCCGTTCGGCTGGTTGATCAAATGGCTCGGCTGCGTGCCGATTGACCGCTCAAGCGCCAATGATGTGGTGCGCGCGATGGCCGATGCGTTCGCCGCCGAAGAACGCATGATCCTGGCGGGCCGCCAGAGGGCACGCGCAGCGCGGTGCGCGCGTGGAAGACCGGCTTCTACCACATCGCACGCGCCTCGGGCGTACCGTTGATCCTGAGCGTGCTCGACTATGGGACGAAGACGGTGAACCTGGCGGCCGTTGTCACGCCGAGCGGTGACTACGAGGCGGACTTGCGGCTTATTCAAAGCCATTATGCAAACGCCGTTGGACGGCGTCCGGAGAAGTTCGTGACGTAGGCTGTCTTCAGCGACGCAAAATCTCCAGCGCGGCGCGTGCCGTATCGGCTGTGCCGTTGATCGCGGGGCGATCCATTGAGGCTTGGCCGGAGATGATGCGCTTGTAGACGCCCTGGCCGATCGAGGCGAGGCGGAAGACGCCGAACGCGACGTACCAGTTGAAGTTCGCGATCTTCGCAATGCCCATACGCTCGAAATATTTCGCCACGTATTCGTCTTCCGTTGGTATGCCGCTGGTCTTGAAGTCGACGCCGACGAGCGAGCCCCAGGTCACGCCTTTCGAGTGCCAGAGATAGGCGTTGTAGGAAATGTCCGCGATCGGATTGCCGATGGTGCAGAGCTCCCAATCGAGCACCGCGATAAGGCGCGGCTCGGTGGGGTGGAACATCGTGTTCTCGGGCCGGTAATCGCCGTGCGTGATGCCGACGCGCTCGTCTTTCGGGAGGCTCTTGGAGAGCTCGTCGATGAGCTCTTCCATCTCCGGAACGTGCTCGGTCTCGGCGCCGCGATATTGTTTGATCCAGCGACTCATCTGGCGCTCGAAATAGCCGCCGGGCTTGCCGAAGTCGCTCAGGCCCACGGCCTCGTGATCGACCTTGTGCAGCTTCGTGAGCGTGAGGT
>CAZXNY010000322.1:0-3632 GCA_964642205.1 uncultured Caulobacteraceae bacterium | reverse complement strand
CGCCCGCGCCAGCATCTCTCGTTCGGCTTCGGCATTCACCGCTGCGTCGGCAACCGGCTTGCTGAGCTGCAGCTCACGATCATCTGGGAAGAAATCCTGAAGCGCTTCCCGGATATCCAGGTGCTCGAAGAGCCCAAGCGCACCTACTCGATCTTCGTGAAGGGGTACGAGGAAATGAAGGTGCTGATCCCGCGCAGGAACTAGGCTGGAAGCGCCGCGCCCCAATAATTATAGCCGAACGCGCGCGGCGTGTTGGGGAGATACATTGTCTCCATCCAATCCATTTTGAAGCCGCCTGCCTCGATCATGCGCGGAATGTCACGCGTGAGGTGGCAGCCGCCCGCGATGTGATTCCACCAACGCTCGATCTTGTGCTGGCTCACTTGCGCATCTTGATCTGGCGCGAGGCCATGCTCGCAGAACAACAGCTTGCCGCCAGGCTTGAGCGCACGGCGCGCGCCTTCGAGCGCGGCAACGCCATCCGGAATCGTGCAGAGACTGAATGTGACGAGCACGGTATCGACGCTTTGCGCCGGCAATGACAGCGCCTCGGCGCGCTCGGGCAAAATCTCAACCGGAATGGCGGCGCCACGCGCGGCGTTGCGCGCGCGCACGAGCATGCCGGCCTCCGGCTCAAGCGCGTAGATCTTCGACACGCGCGCTGCATCGTAGAAGGGCAAGTTGAGGCCCGTGCCGAAGCCGAGTTCGAGCACGGCGCCTTCGGCGTGCGGCACGATCTTCTGGCGCTGATAACGGATCGGCTTTGCGCCGCACGCGCAATTGATGAGCGGCGGCACGATGTAGCGATCGTAAAACCCCATCGCGCCTCTCCTTACCGCGAGCCCGACCACCGATAGCGCCGTGGCGCCTCTCGCGCTAGGATCGTTTCGATTTCGCAATATTGGGGCGTGCGATGTTCGATTTTCTCATTCGCGTTGCATCGCTGGCGGTCGTGGCCGGCGCCGGCTGGATCGGCGGCAGCATCTATCCCGCGCCTGAACAGGTAACGCGCGCGATCAATGCGCCGGCGCTCGAACAGCGCGCGATCGCTCGGTTGCGCGAAGTCGATTGGGACGCATTGCGCGCGCGTCTGCCGGAGGAAGATTTCGCGGTGATTTCGCAGCGCGCCGTGAGCGCGGCGACGCAAGCTGGCGCGCTCATCGAGGTCGAGCGCGTCGATATCGCAACATCGGACTATGCGCCCGCAGACGTGGCGGCGGATTTCCTGCCGGCGTCCGTGAGCGCGCCCGCAGTGACCACGGCTCCCGTAGCTCCACAGGCGCCAACGGCGCCGGGCGCGGCGCTCGCGACAACGCCTGCCGCGTTTGAGTCCGCGCTAAGCATCTGCCCGGGGATGTCCGTTTCGAACGCGCCCGCGACGAATGCGCAACGCGCTGTGGTCAATTACGCACCGGTCGTGAATGTCGGCGGCGTTGCGCTCGCGGCGAACCCGACGCGCGGCGCGTGTCTCTCGTCTGGCTATGGCCCGCGCCGCTCACGAACGCACCACGGCGTCGACTATCACGCAGCGGTTGGCGGACCGATCCTTGCGGCCGGCGACGGAACGGTGCTCGAACTGAAGTACCGCGACGACTACGGAAACATGGTGCTCATCGATCACGGCGCGGGCGTTTACACGCGCTATGCGCACCTCTCTTCGTTCCAGCAGGGATTGGCCGTGGGTTCGCGCGTGCGCGCGGGTGAGCAGATTGGGCTGATGGGCAACACGGCGGGCTATCCGCTGCCGATCCACCTGCACTACGAAGTGCTGCAGGGCGATTACAACACGCCGCGTCAATCATTCGGACTTGCGGCGGCCAATCCTTTCGGGTTCGCGGCGCCGTGAGGTTCCTGCCGTCTGCCGCCGTCTGCTGACAAAATAGGGACGAGCGCCGATTAGAGTGCCCTCAAACGGAGGACACGACATGGCGCTCAAGACCTATCACGGCTCCTGCCATTGCGGCGCGGTGCGTTACGAGGCGGACATCGATCTTTCGGCTGGCACGGGCCGGTGCAATTGCTCGATCTGCCGCAAGACGCGGAACTGGGGCGTTCAGATCAAGCCGGACGCTTTTCGACTGCTCAGCGGCGCCGAAGCGCTGGGCGACTATCAGTTTGGCACCAAGCAAGGCCACCACCACTTCTGCAAAACGTGCGGCGTGCGCACGCACTCGCAGGGCTATGTCGAGCAAATCGGCGGCGCGTTCGTAAGCATCCAGATCGCGAGCCTCGATGACGCCACTCCCGAAGAATTGATCGCCGCGCCCCTCTCCTACGGCGACGGACTCAACAATGCGTGGTGGAACCCGCCTGCCGAGATACGGCATCTGTAAAAGCGCGGGCGCCCTTGTCGGCGGGCCGCGCGTTCGTTCGTCTTGGAGACACTGGCGATCGCTCAAGGAGTTACGCATGCCCTACGTCGATGGATTTATCTTGGCCGTGCCGAAGGCGAATATTGAGGCCTACAAAGAGATGGCTCGGCTCGCCGGCAGCGTCTGGAAGGATCACGGCGCACTTTCCTATGTCGAGTGCGTGGCGGACGATGTGCCGTACGGCGAACTCACGTCGTTCCCGCGCGCGGTGATCGCGAAGGACGACGAGATCGTCGTGTTCGCGTGGATCACCTACAAGGACCGCGCCAGCCGCGACGCGATCAACGCGAAGGTTATGGCCGATCCGCGTCTGAAGCACGACGCTGACGGCCCGCCGTTCGATGGCAAGCGCATGATCTTCGGCGGGTTCGAGAGCTTCATGGCTCTCTAGCTACTGGAAGCGTTCGTCCTCGAATTTCGGATCGTAGGACGCCTGGGCGCCGTGCAGCCGGATTTCGACGCGCCGGTTGCGCGCGCGGCCCCACTCCGTTGCGTTTGAGGCGATCGGCGACATCTCCCCCATGCCGGTCGCGTCAATGCGCCGGCGGCGCACGCCCTCGTCGATCAGCGCATTGCCAAGCGCGTAGGCGCGCCGCTCCGAAAGGTGCTGGTTGTACGCGTCCGAGCCGATCGCATCGGCGTGGCCGGTGATGGAGATCGTGAGCGCGGGCGAGTCCTGCATGATGCGCCCGAGCTGGCGGACACGCGGCAGGAACTCGCGGCGGATGTAGGCCTCGTTGAAATCGAACGTGATGTCGGCCGGCATGCGCACGCGCAGATCATGGGGCGCGGCGCGCTCGACCTCGACGCCTGCGGGCGCCATGTCGCGCCGGATCGCCTGCTCGGCGCGGTCCATCTGCGCCGCGACCGGATCTTCTTGCGCCAAGGCAGGCGTGGCGAAAGCCGCCAACAAGGCGGCGAGGACGAGACGGCGCATTTGGCGGCGCATGGGCGACTCCCTATCGCCCCATCCCGCACTTCATCTTTGGCGAAATCGCGGCTTACGCACTGGTCATGGGTTTTCGAGCGAACGAGCGAATTGCTCCAGCCAAATCGTGCGCGCCGCCGTCGCGCGGGCGCGCTCGGTTGCGGCGATCATGCCTTGCATGCTGCCGCCTTCGTACGGCGCGGAGACCATGCGCACGTCGGCGATCATGGACGCATGCCAGGCAGCCTGCGCGCTGTCGATCGCGGCGGCGGCCGCGCCAATCGTCAGGCGCACGCGCTCGACCGTTTCGGCCATGACATCTTCCCACGCCG
>CAZXNY010000321.1:0-3633 GCA_964642205.1 uncultured Caulobacteraceae bacterium | reverse complement strand
CTGCACCGGCACGGCCACGCCGGGCGAATACGCGAGCGAGAGATCACGCTGCGTCGCCATCGGCTTGGTGGGCGTTACGGAGAGCTTCCCCGGCGGATAGGCGCGGTGGAAGGCAAGCGCCTCCTCGTCGGTGAAGGTGCGTTTCTCTTCGGACATGTGAAGGGATGTGCTCGCGGCCGTTTGCGGAGCGGCCACCCTAGTCAGGCCCGCGCGCCGGTCAATGCGACGGCTTGCGCCCTAGCCAACGCAGCGCGAGCGCCGTTCCGGTCGTGCAAACGATGGCGATCGCCATCGGCCGTGCGGTGCCGTCATAGAAGGCGCCGCTGACGCCCGCGAGCACGGCGCCGGCGAAAAAAGAGACAGCGCCCGTGATGGCCGCGACGGCGCCGGGGCGCGCGCGGTCAAAACCCTGGGCGATCGCCTGCGCATTCGGCGCAACGAATGGAAACGCCGAGATCAGCACGAACAGCGGCACAAGCACGCCCCACATGCCGAAAGCGCCGGAGATCGCGCCGGCCGCCATGACGAGCGCGAGCGCGAACACCACAATGGTCGCGCGATCGATGATCGCCTCCGGCGCGGCCCGGGCGAGGAGGGCGCGGTTGATCTGCGCCGCCGCGATAAAGCCGAATGCGTTGACGCCGAAGTAATAGCCGAACTGGTCGGCCGGAATCCCGAAGCCCTCGATGAGCAGCACCGGCGCGCTGGAAAGATAGGTGAAGAAGCTCGCGCTCCCGAATGCGCCGACCATCGCAACGCGCATCAGCGGCCAATTGCCGAGCACCTTGCGGCACGCCGCGATCATGGATTCGCCCGCGGAGAACGCGCGCGCCTCTGCGCTGCGGGACTCGTTGAGCCAAAAGAACGCCGCGGCGGTGACGGCAAACCCAAACGCCGCGACGAACCAGAAGACGGCGCGCCAATCGCCGTGCACGACAAAATAGCCGCCCAGCAGGGGCGCGAGGATCGGCGCGATCCCCATGATGAGCATGAGCTGCGAAAGATAGCGCGCGCCCTCACGCGCATCGTACCGGTCGAACACGATCGCGCGTGCGATCACCGTGCCGGAGGAGGCGCCGATCGCCTGGAAGAAGCGGGCGACGACTAGCCACTCCATCGAAGGCGCCAGTGCGCAGCCAATGGAGGCGGCGATGAAGACGCCGACGCCCACGAAAAGCGGCAGGCGCCGGCCGAACTTGTCCGACGCTGGGCCGTAGAGGAACTGCCCGAGCGCGATGCCGATGAAGAATGTCGAGAGTGTCAGCTGCGCCATACCGGGATCGGCGCGGAAGTCCTGCGCGATGGCCGGAAGCGCCGGCAGATACATGTCCATCGCGATCGGCACGAAGGCCGTCATCGAGCCGAGAATAACGAAAAGCGCCCCATTTGGGGGCGCGCGCTGCGGTTCGGATGTGGTCACGCACGCGGTGTAGCGAGCGCGGGCGCGGAGCGCTACACCCCACTTATGGCCGATTCTGGCGTCCCCGCGAGCAAACCGGCTTCGCCCTTCCTGGCGCAATACCTTGCGGCCAAGGCGGATTATCCGGATGCGCTTTTGTTCTTCCGGATGGGCGATTTCTACGAGCTGTTCTTCGAAGACGCCGTCAACGCGGCCGGCGCGCTCGGCATCGCGCTCACCAAGCGCGGCCAGCATAACGGCGACGACATCCCGATGGCGGGCGTGCCGTGGCACCAGGCGGAGAACTATCTCGCCAAGCTGATCCGCGCTGGGTTCCGCGTCGCCGTGTGCGAGCAGATGGAAGATCCGTCCGAAGCGAAGAAGCGCGGCTCTAAAGCGATCGTGCGCCGCGAAGTCGTGCGCCTCGTCACGCCGGGCACGCTGACGGAGGAGGGCCTCCTCGATGCGCGCGCGCCCAGCCGGCTCGCCGCGCTTGCGGTCGAGGGCGCCGAGGCGGCGCTCGCGTGGGCGGATATTTCGACCGGCGCCTTTGAAGTGCGCGCGATCAACGCCGCCCGACTCGAAGAAGAGATCGTTGCGCTTGCGCCAGCCGAATTGCTGGTGTGCGACGAGACGGCCGCGAAGGCGCAAGCGGGCGCAGATCTCGCGCGCGCGGCGCTTACCATCCGGCCGGCGGCAAAGGCCGATCCGCGCGCGGGCGCGCGGCGCGCGCAAAGTTTGTTCGAGGTCGCATCGCTCGATGGCTTTGGGCAATTCACGCCTGCAGAGCTCGGCGCGATCGGTCTGTTGATCGATTACATCGAACTGACGCAAGCGGGCGCTGCGCCGCGGCTTGCGCCGCCGCGCCAATCGAGCGCCCAGGCGTTCATGGCGATCGATGCGGCGACACGCGCAGCGCTCGAAATCGAACGCTCCGCACGCGGTACGCGCGAAGGATCGCTCATCGCCGCGATTGATCGCACGGTCACTGCAGCGGGCGCGCGCCTGCTGAGCGAGCGCTTGGCGCGGCCGCTGACCGAGCCACGCTCGATCCATGCGCGGCACGACGCGGTGGCGTTCTTTCTGGCGCACGCCGATCAGCGCGCCTCCGTGCGCCGTGAGCTGAAAGCGGCGGGCGATTTGGCGCGCGCGCTGACACGCCTTGCGCTGGGACGGGGCGGTCCACGCGATCTGGCTGCGTTGCGCGACGCGCTCGTGGCTGGCGATCGTGCCCAGGCGCTGTGCTTAGGCTTGGGCCGCGAAGCTGCGCCCGGTGAAATTGCGGAGGCATGCGCGGCGCTCGAGCTATTTCGTGGGCCAGCGGTCGCGGCGCTCGTGCAGAGCCTGCAAAGCGCGCTCGCGCCGGAGCTACCGCTGCTGACGCGCGACGGCGGCTTCATCGCGGCCGGGTACGATCAGGCGCTCGATGACTCGCGCGCGCTGCGGGACGATAGCCGCCGCGTGATCGCCGCGCTTCAAGCGCGCTACAGCGAAGAAACCGGCATGCCGGGCCTGAAGCTGCGGCACAACGGCGTCATCGGCTATCATATCGACGCGACGCCGAAGCAGGCCGAAGCCTTCATGGCGCCGCCGCTTTCGGCGCAGTTTATCCACCGCCAAACCAACGCCAGCTCGGTTCGCTTCACAACGAATGAGCTGATCGAACTCGACGCCAAAATTGCGCGTGCGGGCGACGCTGCGCAGGCGCGTGAAATCACGCTGTTTCGTGCATTTGCGGAGCAAGCCGCTGCGCATGAAGCGCCTATCCGCGCAGCGGCCGATGCAATCGCAGCGCTCGATGTTGCGAGCGCGCTGGCGGAATGGGCGGAAGAAGCGCAATGTGTGCGCCCAGAGATCGATGACAGCGCTGCGCTGATCGCGGAAGGCGCGCGGCATTCGGTGGTCGAGGCGTCGCTGCGCCGCCAAGGGCAGAGCTTCACCGCGAACGATGCGCGGCTCGATGGCGAAGGCCAAGCAGGGCCACGCTTGTTGCTCGTCACTGGCCCGAACATGGCGGGCAAAAGCACGTACCTCCGTCAGATCGCGCTCCTCGCCGTGCTCGCCCAAGCGGGCGCTTACGTGCCGGCGCGCAAGTTGCGGCTTGGCGTTGTCGATCGGCTGTTCGCGCGCGTCGGCGCAAGCGACGACCTTTCGCGCGGCCGCTCGACGTTCATGATGGAGATGATCGAAACCTCCGCGATCCTGCATCAAGCGGGGTCGCGCGCGCTGGTCGT
>CAZXNY010000320.1:0-3636 GCA_964642205.1 uncultured Caulobacteraceae bacterium | reverse complement strand
GGTGCTCGGCATCGTTAAAACCATGGGCGCGATCAACGAGCCGCCGGAAGTGCTGGGCCTTCTGATCGGTAAGGCGCTCGTCGGGACGTTCCTTGGCGTGTTCTTGGCGTACGGCATCGTCGGCCCGTTCGCGCAGCGCGTGCTGGGCGTGATCGAGCACGACGCGCAATTCTACAAAATCATCCGCGACGTTTTGGTCGCGCACCTGCATGGCAATGCGGCGCAGGTGTCTGTGGAAATCGGCCGCGGCTCGGTGCCGTCGGCTCTGCAACCGACCTTCCAGCAGCTGGAAGAAGCGCTCAGCGCGGCTGCCGAGGCGTAGCCCCCATTCCGCTACCGCAAGTGCGACTCCGAGTTATGCATATATGCATTCCCCACTGTGTTGGGGGAGTCTTGCCTTCCGGGTTTACCCTGTTCTAAGTGGCGCCATGCGTCGCCAATACGACGCTGGGACGAGGGGTATATACCTATGACGAAGATCAAGTTGGGCCTCGCGGCTGGCGTCGCTGCCGTTCTCGCGTTCGGCGTTGCCGCTTGCGGCCAAACGACGGCCACGACGGAGCCGCCGGCTGCTGAAGCTCCGGCCGAACCGGCCGCTGTTGAAGCGCCTCCGGCTGACGCCGTTGCGCCGGCCACCGACGCTGCTGCGCCGGCTGACGCCGCGCCGGCCACGCCGGCCGCTCACTAATCGGTCTTTTCCGATTGGAAATCTGCGGGCCGCCCGAAAGGGCGGCCCGTTTGATTTTAAGCCGCCCCAACGGGCGGTGTTTTTGTTTTTGGGCTAGGACGCGCGCATGACGCGCTTGCCGCCCGCGCCGGACATCGAGTGGCGCGATGGCGCGCCCTACGCCCGCGCATTCGATGACATCTACTTTTCGCGCAATGGCGGCCTTGCGGAGACCGAAGCGGTCTTTCATGCGGGCTGCGATCTGCCGAATGCGTGGGCGCGCGCGCAGCGCTTCGCGATCCTCGAGCTTGGCTTCGGCACGGGGCTCAACGCGCTCGCCACACAGCGCCTGTGGGCGCGCACGCACGCGCCTGGTGCGCGGCTCGACTACGTCGCGATCGTAGCCTTCCCGCTGGCGCAGGCGGACGCTGCGCGCGCGCTGGCGGCGTTTCCAGAGCTCGACGCTGGTGCGTTGCTGTTGCGCTGGCCCGTGCGCGCCTTCGCGCCGCAGCGGATCGCGCTTGGGGAAGGGATGACGCTCACCGTTTTGCACGGGCAAGCGGGCGAGTTGCTCGCGGGCATCGCGGGGCGATTCGATGCGTTCTTCCTCGATGGCTTCGCGCCGGCGCGAAACGAGGCGATGTGGAGCGAGGAAATCGCGCGGCGGATCGCCGCGCTCGCAAAGCCTGGCGCGCGTTTGGCGAGCTATTCCGTCGCAGGCGCGGTGCGCCGCGCGCTCGGCGCTGCAGGTTTTGCTGCGGCGAAACGGCCCGGTTTCGCGGGCAAACGCGAACGATTGGAAGCGCATTTCGCCGCAGGCGATGCGCAAACGGAAGCGCCGCCAGCGCGCGTCGCGGTTGTTGGCGGCGGGATTGCGGGCGCGGCGATGGCGCAGGCGCTGACAGCGCGGGGCGCGCGCGTTGCGCTCTACGAAGCGGGCGCGGCGCTGGGCGCGGGCGCGAGCGGCAATGCGGCTGGGCTGGTGATGCCGCGGCTCGATCGCGGGCGCACGCCGGCGCAGGAGATGTTTCTGGCGGCGTATCTGCACGCGGTCGCGGCGTATGAGGCGATCGGCGTGCTCGATGCGTGCGGCGTCGTGGAAGCGGGGCGGGGTGATCTGCACGCCGATCCGCCCTTGCCGGAGGAGTGGCTCGAGCTGCGTGCGGACGATGCGGTGCGTCACGTGCGCGGCGGCGTGGTGCGGCCGCTTGATGCGATCGCGGCGTGGACGGCGCTGAGCGAGGTGCGTTTGAACGCGCGCGTTGTGCGTTTGGAGCGGCATGACAGCGAGTGGCGGCTGATCGCTGGCGATGGCCGTATTCTTGGTGTTGCGGATGCGGTGGTGATCGCGAACGGCGCGGGGCTTGGCGATTTTGCGCAAACGGATTGGCTGAAGCTCCATCGCACGGCGGGGCAGATCGAGCATGGGCCCCTTGCCGGCGCGCCGCTTGCGCATGCGGTTGTCGATGAAACGTACGCGGCGCCGTTCGATGGCGGCGTCGTGTTTGGCGCCACGTTTGACCGGAACGCGGAGCCGGTGGTGAGCGCTGAGGCGCGGGCGCGCAATCTCGCGGCGCTGGCGAAGCTTGCGCCGGATGTGGCGGCGCGCGTTCACCATGATGCGCTGACGTCGCGCGCCGGCTTGCGCGCGGCGGCGAGCGATTACCTGCCGATCGCGGGGCCTGCGCCGGACGCGCCGGCATGGTTAGAAAAGTCTGTACCGAATGCGGGCAATCATCCGGGGCTTTACCTTCTCGGCGCGCTGGGTTCGCGCGGCCTTACACTCGCGCCGCTGCTGGCGGACCGGATCGCCAGCGAGATGTTCTTTGAGCCGCAAGCGCTGCAGCGGACTTCGCTTGATGCGGTAAGCCCGGCACGCTTGCTGCATCGCATGCTGAAGAAGGGCTTAACCAAGCCCGCTTCGGTTAAGGACGATGGCGAAAACTAACCAGCACGGCGGCGATTTTCTCGGCGTTGAGTTCGATGCGATGACGCTCGATAGCGCGCTTGGCGCGATCGCGGCGCGGGCGGGGCGCGATGAGCCGTTCGCGTATGTCGCGACGCCGAACGTTGACCATGTTGTGGGCCTCGCACGCGAGCCGGCGCGCCATGCGCTCTATGCGTCGGCCTGGCTGACGCTGAACGATAGCCGCGTGCTCGAAACGCTCGCGGCGCTTGCGGGCAAGCGCCTGCCGCCCGCGCCGGGCTCGGACATCGCGCAGCGCCTGTTCGAAGAAGAAATTTCGCCGCACGAGCCGGTGACGATCATCGGCGGAGACGACGCGCTGATCACGGCGCTCGAAGACCGCTACGGCCTCACCAACATCTGCTGGCACGATGCGCCGATGGATCTGCGCGGCAACGCCGCGGCGATCGCTGACGCCGCTGCGTTCATCGCCGAGCAGAAGGCGCGCTTTGCGTTCATCTGCGTGGGCGCGCCGCAGCAGGAAATGATCGCGTGGGCGACGACGATGCGTGGCGACGCGACGGGCGTTGGTCTCTGTGTTGGCGCCGGGCTCGCGTTTCTCTCTGGCCACGCCAAGCGTGCGCCGCGCTGGATGCGCCAATCGCGGCTTGAGTGGCTGCATCGCCTGGTGCGTGAGCCTGGCCGGCTGTGGCGGCGCTATCTCGTGGATGGGCCGCGCGTGTTCGCGCTCTACGCGGCGTGGGCGATGGGGCGGTAGGCAGATTGGGACCGCCGGCGCCTCGCCGGCCAGCGTCGCGTCATGCCGGCGAGGGCGCCGGCGGTCCGAGGTTACGGCTTGACCGCTTTGCCAAGCGCCGTTGCGATCTTCTCGTTGGCCGCGGCGAGGATGTGGCCGGTCTGCAGGAAGTCCGCGCCGTCGATCTCGCGCGCCAGGCCGCCGGCTTCGCGCACCAGCACCGCGCCCGCGCCGATGTCCCACGGCGAGAGCCCGCGCTCCCAGAATGCATCGAAGCGGCCGGCGGCGACGTAGGCGAGGTCGAGC
>CAZXNY010000319.1:0-3643 GCA_964642205.1 uncultured Caulobacteraceae bacterium | reverse complement strand
CGAAGCGCGCCCCCGCCAAGAAGAAGGCCGCCAAGAAGGCCAAGCGGAAGACCGGCCGCAAGAAGGCTGCCAAGAAGGCCGCGTAAGCCGAATGTTGAGAGCCGCGGCCGAGAAACGGCCGCGGCGCCTCCTTCCAGGATGTTTCGCTACCTGCCGCGCTCAGGAAATCGGCGCATTAGATCCGCTGCATGCGCGCACGCCGCGCCGCACCTCGGTGGTCACGAAATCGGGCGCATCCGGCCCCGAATTGAACCGAAACCCCGATCCTTCGCGCCGCACAGCAAAGCAAGATTGCGCGCGATACCCGCTCGAACGGTAAGAGAAGCACGCTTCACCCGCTGCATTGATCGTGAGCCGCCCTTCGTCGAACGCGCCGTCCATCAAATAGGCCGTGCGTCCGCCTGGCTCGATGCACTCGCGCCAGCGTGAGCCATCGCCCTCGTAGATTCCGGCCATCTCGATCCCAAAGAGTGCCTGGCGCGCCTCACGCGCGTTGAGCGCCGCGCTCTGCGCAGCCGCGGCCGCAGCGAACCCGCAAACGGCGGCGCACACGACGACGAACCGGACGGACATGCTTAACGGCCTCCGCTGAGACCACCGATCTAATCACGCACGCTCATCTTCGTCACGCTGCTGGCCCCACGAGGCGAGCCCCACATCCGCCACGGTCTTGAAGAGCGCAAGTAAGATTACGCCGGCTTGGGGCGCGCCGAAGGCCAGCAACACAAAGCCCGACACGATGATCGTGACATGGAGCGCAATGATCCGCGGATAAGGCGACATCATCAGGTTCTGACCAGACCGCTTCACGATGTCGCCCCGAACGATCATCAGCACCAAGGCCGCGAGCTGCCACAGCGCGGCCGCCGCGACCCCCACCGCGAAGTTGAAGTTGGTGTTGATCTCCTTGAGCGCGATCGCCAGCAGGTTGGGATCGGGACCCGCGCCATCGGCTCCTCCAAACGAGGTGACGACGAAGAAGCCGTGCCCGTAACAGAAGATGCCGTAGTGGATGGTGAAGAAGGCCGCGAAGAAGAGCGCCGCCCGCTCGTCCGTGAGGAGCCCGCGCAGCGCGAGCGCCGCGAAGGTGCGCACGCCGATGAAGACGTTCTCGATCCAGTAGAGAAAGATCAAGACGAACGCGTCCCACCCCCAAAGGATCACGCCCGCCACCGGCACGAGGTTGTAGATGAGCGTCGATACCGGCGCTCCTAACGTCAACCAAGCCGGCATTCGTCCCCCATTTGCGCCCACGCCGCGCGCCGCTAGCATGGCCAAGACAAATTTCAGAGGAAACCCCAGATGGCCTACGCTCCGTTCAATCTCAAAGGCAAAGTCGCGCTCGTCACCGGCGGCAATCGCGGCATCGGCTGGGGCATGGCCGAAGCGCTCGCCCAATCTGGCGCGGACGTCGCGATCTGGGGCCGCAAGGCAGATGCGAACAAGGCCGCCGTCGAAAAACTGAAGGCGCTCGGTGTTGAAGCGCGCGGTTATGCGATCGACGTCGCCGAAGAAGCGCAGGTCGTCCAAGGCATGGCCGACACCGTGAAGGATTTCGGCGCCGTTCACTTTGTCGTGGCGAATGCCGGCGTCGGCGCGGGCGCGCCGAGCTTTGCCGAGATGCCGACGACGACGTACCGCTACGTGCTCTCCGTGAACCTCGATGGCGTCTTCTTCACGCTCCGCGAAGCGTGCAAGCACATGGTCGAGCGCGCCAAGGCTGGCGATCCGGGCGGCTCGCTCGTCGGCGTCGCCTCGCTCGCGGCGATCGAGGGCGCGGCGCGAAATGAAGCTTACGCCGCCACCAAGGGCGCGGTGATTTCGATGATGAAGTCCATCGCCGTTGAGCATGCGCGCTATGGCGTGCGCGCCAACGCAGTGCTCCCGGGCTGGATCGCCACGGACATGACGGCCGGCGCCCAATCTGCGCCCGCCTTCGCCGAAAAGGTAATCCCGCGCGTGCCCGCGCGCCGGTGGGGCAAGCCGGAAGATTTCGGCGGCGTCGCCGTCTACCTCGCGTCGGACGCGAGCGCCTACCACTCGGGCGATCTGTTCGTGATCGACGGCGGCTACTCGATCTTCTGAGGGCCGGCATACCAATGGAACGGCGGCGGTTGCGCGCGCGTTAGCCATCCCGGTCGTAATCCGCCTGGGGAAGGGCTACATGAACGCCATGACCAACGACGCCATCACCGCCGCGCGCGAGGGCCTTGAACGTATCGAGGGCGCCGCGCGCGATCAGCTCACAGCCGCCGCCGATGCTGCCGAAGCGAGCCTCGAAACCGCGCGCGACTTTGTCGAGCGCCAGGCGCGCGAACGCCCGCTGACGACAGTCGGGGTAGCGCTCGGCGTCGGCGTCGTGATCGGCCTGCTGCTCACGAGCGGCCGGCGCGACTGATGTTCGACAAGGCGCTCAATTCGCTCATCAGCGTCACGATCGTGTGCGCGTCGGCGGCGCTTGCCGTGTTCGCGGCAGGTTTTGCGCTCTATGCGCTGGCGCTGCCGTACCTTGGCCCGCCAGGCGCCGCCGCCGTGGTCGCCGCGCTGGCGGCGCTGATGGTCGCCATCGTGGGGGTGTTGCGCATGGTGCGCACCAAGGACAAAGAGCGCGAAGCGGCGTTGGCGCAGTCCGAGCTCACGAGCGCCTTTCCCGAGCCGATCCGCGGGCTGATGCAGCGCCATCCCCTGGCGGCAATCGCGGTGACCGTCCTTGGCGGGCTCGTCGCGGCGCGCAACCCGCGCATCATCCGCGAACTCGTCTCGGCGCTGCGCACCCACCGCCACTAACGGCCATCTTTGACATCGCCGCCCGCCCAGACGATTTTGGCGCGGGAGGACAAACAACGATGACTCGCGCCCTCATGCTCGCGGCTGCGGCCTTCGCGCTCGCGCAAACGGCTGACGCTCGCACCTGGCGCGTGTCGCCCGGCCCCAACGCGCAGACCGAACTGCAAGAGGCGCTGATCCAAGCGCAGCCCGGCGATGAAGTGCGTCTCCGCGAAGGGCGCTACGATCTGACTGCTGGCCTCTCGCTCGACGTCGATCGCGTCACGGTGCGCGGCGCGGGCGAGCGTCGCACGGTTCTCTCGTTCGCGGGCCAGCGGCAAGGCGCCGAGGGCCTCCTCGTCACCAGCGACAGCGTGCGCCTCGAAGATTTCGCGGTTGAGGACACGCGCGGCGATGCCATAAAGGCGCGCGACTGCACCAACATCGCCTTCATCGGCGTGCGCGCGGAATGGACACGCGGGCCGAACCCCGAGAACGGCGCCTATGGCCTCTATCCGGTGAATTGCACCAACGTGCTGATCGAGCGCTCGATCGCGCGCGGCGCCTCGGATGCCGGCGTCTATGTCGGCCAGTCGCGCAACATCATCGTGCGGCGCAACCGCGTTGAGTACAACGTCGCCGGCATCGAGATCGAGAACTCGACCTTCGCCGATGTCTACGAGAACGTCGCCACCAACAACACCGGCGGCATTCTGGTCTTCAACCTGCCCGGGCCGCCGGTGCAGGACGGCGCGCGGACGCGCGTCTACAACAACCAATCGTACGAGAACAACACGCCCAACTTCGGCAAGCCGGGCAACACCGTGTCGGCGATTCCCGCCGGCAGCGGCATGTTCATTCTCAGCAACGATCGCGT
>CAZXNY010000318.1:0-3649 GCA_964642205.1 uncultured Caulobacteraceae bacterium | reverse complement strand
AGTGCTGGAGCGTTTCCGCCGGCGGCTGGCCGCTTAGAAAGTGCTGCTGATACGTCGTAGACAGCGCGATCGCGCGGTCCTGGAAGTTCGGGCAGAACTCGTCCGTGAAATCGAACAGCAGCGCGAAAGCGCGCAGGCCATCGCCGTCATTTATGTAGTGCTCGATTTCGCCACGGTATCCGCGCACCACTGCGGCGCGATCTTCTTCCGATACGCCAAGTCCCATGTGCATCCCCAAGACGAGGTAATGCTACAAACCAGCAATCTTCAAGCAACAGCGCGCGGCAGCGGAAGTATTGGCCGTGCGATCGCACGGCCATCGGCTCGTGGCATGGACGCAATGGGTGAGCACGCGCGGTGGTGTGCCGACGAAGTGCAGCGGCGGGAGTGGGCGGGCTTGCGCGCCTGGGCGGCTAATGGCGAGCGAGTGATGGTGGTGGAGGGCGGAATTGAACCGCCGACCTTGGGGTTATGAATCCCACGCTCTAACCAACTGAGCTACTCCACCGGGAGGGCGCCTTTTAGGGGGCGCTGGCGGGGGGCGCAAGGCGGCGTCTGGCTGCGGTCAGGGGCTATCCCGCGGCCATTGCGCCGCCGTCCTGCTGGCGGGCCAGCACGATGACGAATTCCGGGGCGTCGTTGCGGATCAGCGTCGCGCGCACGCCGAGGAGGATGGTTCCGGCGGCGCCGCGAAGGCGCCAGGTCCAAGCTTGCGCCACGTCGAACAGACGGGCGCGGCAGGTGTGGTCGAAGAGGGCGCGCGCGTCTTCGGCGTCGATTGGCGCAAGGTTGGCGAACAGGTCTTCGCCCTCGAGCGCGCGTCCGATGAGACTTGCCGCCGCCGGCGAAGCGAACAGCACGCGCCCATCGGGCGCAACGCGCAGCACCGCCTCAGACACGTGATCGGCCACCAGCCGGTAGCGCGCTTCGCCCGCGATGATCGCGCCCCACGCCGCGCGCGTTTCATGCAGCGCGCCGGAGAGCTGGTCCGTGAGGCGCTGTTTTTCTTCGACGACGACCGCGAGCGGCAGCACCGTCGCGGTGAAGACGGCGAGCAAGGCTTGCACGGCGAGAATTTGCTCGCGCGCGCTGTTGTCGAGCGCCGGCAGCGGGCTCTGACCCACGAGCGTGAAGCCGATCCAAGTCACCGCGAGCGCGACCAGCGATGTCTCGACGCCCACGACGCCGATCCAGAATCCGATCAGCACCATCAGCGGCAACACCATGACGCGCAGCGTCGGCACGCCGGGGTAAAACGCGCCGGCGGTCGCAAGCGCCGCGACCGCGGCCGCGCCGAGCAACACCTTCAGCCAGACGCCGCCCGCGAAAAGATCGCGCCAGCGCTCGTCGCCGAGGCCGTAAAAGATTGGCGCAAACAGAGCTAGCGCAAGCGCATCGGCCGCGAACCACACCAGCATGTCGAAGGGCGCCATCGGCGCGCCGATCAGGCGGCTTGCAAGCGCCGCGCACGCCGCGGAGACAAGCGGCGCGACGAGGCAGCATACACCAAGAAAGTACACGACGGCGTGGCGCGTGCGGAGCGCCAGCGTTCCTGGCCGGCGTTCGAACAGAACCGCGAGCAACAAGCATTCGGCCATGTCGCCGGCCAGAAAGGCGAGCGTGAGCGGCAGGGGATCGCTTGCGAGCAGATGCGCGCTGACGTGCCCGAGCGCGGCGGCGGCGAAGTAGACGGCCCAATCCGCGCGCGGCGCCCGCGCCAACATGGCGGCGAGCAACGCATTCGAGAGCCAAAGCGATTCCACCGCGGCGCCGAAGCGCGAGAGCATCAGGCAGCCGAACGCGAGCGCCCCATAAAGCACGCCGATCGACGCCGCCCGCATCGTTGGGGGCCATTCGCCCATGTCGCCTCGCCCGAGATCAGCCCTAGCGAGCGTCGCGCGCGCGCGCAATCAGAGCGCTTCGGCCGCCGCCGCGGCGCTCGCCCAGGCCCATTGGAAATTGTAGCCGCCGAGCCAGCCCGTCACGTCCACCGCCTCGCCGATCACGAAAAGTCCAGGCGCGGCGCGCGCTTCGAGCGTGCGCTGGTTGAGAGCGGCTGTATCGACGCCGCCGACGGTGACTTCGGCCTTCGCGTAGCCCTCGTCGCCGATGGGCATGAGCGTTTGGCTCTTCAGTTGGCGCGCGGCGGCGCGGAGCGCGTCGTCTTTGATATCGCCGAGCGGCGCGGCTGGGAGCGTCGTGGCGAGCGCTTCGGAGAGACGTGCGGAGAACGGCAACGCGGCTTTGATGTGGGCTTTCGGGCGCGCGCGTTTTTCGGCGACGAGGATGTCTTCGTCATGCGCGGGGAGCCAGTCGATCGTGAGCGCCGCACCGCGCGCGAGATAGGACGAGGCTTGCAGGATGGCGGGGCCGGAGAGGCCGCGATGCGTGAAGAGCGCGGCTTCGCGGAACGCCGCCGCGCCGGCGCGCGCGATGACGTCCGCACTGATGCCGGAGAGCGTGCGCATCCAGGCAAGATCGTCCGAGCCGAAGGTGAGCGGTACGAGGCCGGGACGCGGCGTGATGATGTTGAGGCCGAATTGCTGCGCGAGGCGATAGCCGAGGTCGCTTGCGCCGAGCTTCGGGATGGAAAGGCCGCCTGTGGCGATGACGAGGGCGTTGGACGCGAATGCGCCGTGGTTAGTTTCGACGCGAAATGTCTCTGTGCGCGCAACATCGCGGATAGCGCACTCGGTGCGGATATCCACGCCGCCCGCGGCGCATTCGTCGAGCAACATGCGCACGATCTTGCGCGCCCCGCCGGCGCCTTCGCAGAACAGCTGGCCGAGCGTTTTTTCGTAATACGCGACGCCGTGCTTCTCGATCAGCGCGATGAAATCGGCGGGCGTGTAGCGCGCGAGCGCGGAGCGGGCAAAGTCCGGGTTGGCGGAGAGGAAGTTCTGCGGGCCGGTGTTGATGTTGGTGAAGTTGCAGCGCCCGCCGCCAGAGATCAGGATTTTCGCGCCGACGTGATCGTTATGCTCAAGCACGAGCACGCGCTTGCCGCGCTGCCCCGCGCGCGCGGCGTAGAGGAGCCCTGCGGCGCCCGCGCCGAGAACGATGGCGTCGTACATCAGGCAGTAGGGCAGTAAGGCAGTACGGCAGTAAGCTGCGCGCGGATTCTCATCCCTATTGCCCTACTGCCGATTGCCTACTGCCTCATCGGGGCAGATCGCTCTTGCCCATCAGGAATTCATCGACGGCGCGCGCGCATTGGCGCCCTTCGCGGATCGCCCAGACGACGAGCGATTGGCCGCGCCGCATGTCCCCGCACGCGAAAATCCGGTCGGCGCTGGTTTTGTAGTCCTGCGTCGTCGCTTGCACGTTGCCGCGCGGATCGAGATCGGCGGCGCTCTGCTTGACGAGGCCTTCTTGGATCGGCCCCGTAAAGCCCATCGCGAGGAGAACGAGATCGGCCGGCAGCTCGAACTCGCTGCCCGCGATCTCTTCCATCTTGCCGCCCTTCCACTCCACACGCGCGCAGACGAGGGCTTTGACTTTGCCGTGCTCGCCGATGGCGCGCTTGGTGATGACGGCGAACTCCCGCTCGGCGCCTTCCTCGTGCGACGACGAGGTGCGCAGCTTGAGCGGCCAATCGGGCCAAGTGAGCGCTTTGTTTTCCTTCACCGGCGGCTCCGGCATGATTTCG
>CAZXNY010000317.1:0-3669 GCA_964642205.1 uncultured Caulobacteraceae bacterium | reverse complement strand
CCGGCGACTTCGCCTTCTCCGTTAAGTTCAGCGATGCCGCGGCGCATCTCCGGACCGATCTGCACCCAGGCGACGTCGCCTAACCTGACCGGAACGCCGTTTGCGCCAAGGCCGAGGGGAATGGCGTCGAAATCCTGCAACGTGCGCAGATAGCCCGAGGCGCGCACCATATGCTCGGCTTCGCCCATCTCGACGACGGCGCCGCCGGTTTCGCCATTGGCCGCGCGCACTGCGTCCGCGACCTGTTGCTGCGACACGCCATAGGCGGCCATGCGCTCTGGATCGAGCACGATCTGGTATTGCCGCACCATGCCGCCAATCGAAGCGACTTCAGCGACGCCCGGCACGCTCTTCAATTCAAACCTGAGCAGCCAATCCTGGATGCTGCGCAACTGGCTAACATCATGCCGTCCGGTGCGATCGACCAGCGCGTACTGATAGACCCAGCCGACGCCTGTGGCGTCTGGGCCGAGCGACGAGCGCGCTGCGGGCGGCAGGCGCCCCTGCACCTGGTTGAGATATTCGAGAACGCGTGACCGCGCCCAATAGAGATCGGTGCCGTCTTCGAAGATCACATAGACAAATGAGTCGCCGAAGAACGAATAGCCCCGAACCGTGCGCGCGCCCGGCACGGAAAGCATCGTGGTGGTCAGTGGATACGTGACCTGATCTTCAACGATCTGCGGCGCCTGCCCCGGATACGTTGTGCGAATGACGACCTGCACATCCGAAAGGTCCGGGATCGCATCGACGGGCGTCGACCGGATCGCCAAAGCGCCCGCGACCGCGAGTACGAGCGTCGCCAAGACAACAAGCAGGCGATTGGCGACCGACCAGCGGATCAACGCGGCGATCATCGCGGCGCCTCCGCCTTGCGGATGTCGCTGACGACATAGCGCGATCCGTCTTGTCGGAAACGGAATTGCACATTGTCGCCGACGCCAATCCCACGGCTCAGCGCGCCATCCTCCAGCACGAACGCCATGGTCATGCCGGGCCATTGCAGACTTGGCACCGGCCCATGCGCGATCGTGATGTTGACGCCATTGATCGCAGTGACGCGGCCGCTGGCTTGATGCGCGTCTGCGGCTGCCTGCGGCGCCGATGCCGACGCCTCCAGACTTGCCAACACGCCGGTCAGGCTCGCTTCGGAATCGATGAGGAATTGCCCGGACGCGACGACGCGTTGCCCTTCGCTGAGACCGCGGCGCACTTCGATCCGGTCACCGGATCGCCGGCCAATCTCGACTTCGGTCGGCGCGAACCGTCCGCCGTCAAGCGCAACAACTACGACGTTGCGTCGCCCAGTTCGGATCACGGCTTCGGCGGGCACGAGCAACGCGGGACGCGCATCGCTATCGGCAAGTTCGACTTCCGCCGTCATGCCCGGACGCAACCGTCCTTGAGGATTTGGCAGCGCAATCCGCACCTGGATTGTGCGCGTCGCGGCGTCCGCCGCCGGCAGGATGCTTTCGATGCGACCGGCGAAGCTCTCGCCCGGATAGGCCGCAATGCGCGCCGTGACGCGGCCTCCGGGGCGCGCGATGCTGGCGTCGGCTTGCGCGAGCGACACCGCGAGCCAGACCGGCGATATGCCGTTGATAGTCGCAAGCGGAGCCCCCTGAACAATCGTCATGCCGTTGCGGATGTCGAGCGCCGTGATGGCGCCGGCCACCGGCGCAGTCACGGTCATGACCGGCCGCGGCGCGCCGTCGCGCTCAACACGTTCGATGAGAGAAGCTGACATGCCGAGCATTTCGAGACGCCGGCGCGCTGCTATGGCGAGATCGCCCCCGCCACCGCGAAGCGCCAGATATTCGGCTTGGGCCGCTGTCCATTCCGGCACGCGAATGTCGACGATCGGCGCGCCAGCGGAAACGACATCGCCGACCGCGCGCCCATAAGCACGTTCAACGAAGCCCTCCGCGCGCGCCTGAACGACAGCGACAGCGCGCTCACTGAACACGATGACGCCTGCGGCGGTCACGGTACGCGACACCGGCGCGCTCTCAACGGCGGCGATCCGCACACCGAGATTTTGTACGACGCCTGGATCGATGCGCACGCCGGCTTCCGCCGGGCCTTCATCGGCGTAGCGCGGCACCAGATCCATATCCATGAACGGCGAGCGGCCCGGTTGATCGAAGTGCTGATCGGGGACCATCGGGTCATACCAATAGAGCACGCGTCTTCCGTCTTCGGATGCGGCGGGCGCGTCGCGGCTCGCACCGAGCCAGTAACCGCCGGCGCCGACCGCAAGCGCACCGATGGCCGCTGTAGTGGCAATGATTGCGATGCGCGGGATTTGCACTTTCGTTCCCGTCATGGCGTGCGCTCCGCATATTGCAGCGTGAGCGCAGCGCCCAGCATGGCGCGGCGCTCGCTCAGGGCGATCACATCGAGTTCGGTTTCGAGCGCATCGCGCCGCGCGGCGATCAGACCGTCCGCGCTCATGGTCCCGCCGGCGAAGGCGCCCGCCGCCGCTTCGGCGCGCTGACGCGCGAGCGGCAGCCGCGTAGACCGGGCACGTTCCAAGTTGGCCACTGTGGCGGCATAGTCTGCCAATCCCGCTTCCAGCATGGAGAGGTGCTCGCGTTCGGCTGCGGCGCCTTCGGCTGCGACGCGCCCCTGATCGGCTTTGCGCGACTCCACCAGAGGGCCTTGGCGCCAAGCCTGAAAGAGCGGCAGCCCGATCCGGACTTCAATGGACGCCATGTCGCCAAAGGAATCGTCGCGGCGTTGATACATCGCCGTCCATGACCAGTCAGGAATCCGCTCAGCGCGCGCCATGCGAAGACCGGCATCCGCAGCCGCGGCTTCCGCTTGGTACGCGAGCAGCGCCGGATGACGGCGCAGATGCGCGCGCATGTGTTCTGCATCGACAGCAAATTGCGGTTCTTCCGCAGAGATCGGCTCGCTGGCCGCATCGCCGATCCAGCGGCGCAACTCCGCGCGTGCTGCAATCAGCGCTGCGGACGCGTCAGCGCCGCGATCTTCGATGCGCGCCGCTTCGATCTCAGCGGCGATCGCTGCATCAACGCTGCCGCCGCCCGCCGCCAGGCGCCCGCGCGCCGCTTGGGCGGATGCGCGCGCTTCGCGCGCCAGGCCGCTCAATACTTCAACCCGGCGTCCCGCATAGTAAGCCGCGATCCAGGCACGCGCCGCGCCAAGGCGCGCTTCAAGGCGTGCGATGTCCAGCCCCACCTCCGAGCGTCCGGCCTCGGCTTCCGCCATCGCCCGGCGCGCGCGCCGTTCGGCGCCGCTCGTCATGTCCTGCATGACGCCGACGGTCTGCATGGTCATTTCATCGCGGCCCAGGCGATAGGCGTCTGGCCCTTCGACCGGCACGTTCTGCAGACCCAGCACAAGTTGCGGATCGGGCAATTGCCCTGCCGGCCGCACCGCGAGTTGCGCGCCGCGCGCCGCCTCACGCCTGGCGATGACGCTTGGGCCATCCTCAGCGCGCGTGACAGCGTCCTGAAAACTCAATTCTTGCGCATGTGCGATCGGGACGACGCCGACGACGCAACATGCAAGCCATGCGAGGCGCATGAGCGTGCTCCAGATGATCTGATGAACCAAAGCGCAGACGCGCGCGGACGCGCGCGCAAAGCGCCTATCTCGGTGTCAGATCGTTCGTGGAGGCCGCCAGAACTCGTCGGGCGCGCG
>CAZXNY010000316.1:1441-3670 GCA_964642205.1 uncultured Caulobacteraceae bacterium | reverse complement strand
ATCGAGCCGCCGCCGCGCGCGACGATCAAGACGTCGGGCCGCGGGATCGGCCCGCCAACCGGCAGCTCATTGAAGCCGCGGATTGCGCGCGCGACCTGCGCCGCCGCATCCGGCCCTTGCACGAGCACGGGCCACAGCAGCACGCGGCGCGGAAAGCGTTCGCCCAAGCGATGGAGAATGTCGCGGATCACCGCGCCCGTCGGAGACGTCACCACGCCAATCACGCGCGGCAGATACGGGATCGGCTTCTTGCGGTCCGCCGCGAACAGGCCCTCTTGCGCCAGCCGCTGCTTAAGTCGCTCAAGCTGCGCCAGCAGCGCGCCCGCGCCTGCCGGCTCCATCCGGTCCGCGATCAGCTGATATTGCGAGCGCCCCGGAAACGTCGACAGCCGCCCTTCGGCGACAACTTCCAAACCCTCCTCGGGCCGAAACTTCAGCTGCGCGACATTGGCCTTCCACATCACGCTCGAAATCGTCGCGTTCTCGTCCTTGAGATCGACATAGAGGTGGCCGCTTTTTGCGATCATCACGCGGCCCATCTCGCCGCGCACGCGCACACGGTCGAAGGTCGTCTCCATCGTCCGCTTCACGGCTTGGGATAATTCCGAGACCGAAAGTTCCGGGAGGTTCGTCGTCGCGGCGGCTTCCGCCATCAAATCAAGGCTTTCTGCTCAAACCTCCGGCGCCCGCGCCGGAACGGATCATGAAATCTCTATAACGCGACTCGGAGGGGCCTTCTCCCGCAAAGAGCGCTGTGGTTATTGGCGCCGCTGGGGGCGGCGCGGGGGCACGCGCACGCATGGCATTTGACGCCAACGATCTCTCGCCGATCGAGAGTCACGTCATCGAACGCACGCGGGACGGCGAGATCGCCGATTTCACGCCAATGGTCGGGCCGGACGGCGTCAAGCCGCTGATCCGCTCCGGCTTCTTGCGACGTTTGCTCATTGGGCTGACGCCCGATTGGTCCGTGCGCATGCCGGGCGTGCGGGTGCGCGGCGCGCGCATCGAAGGCGTGCTCGATCTTTCCGATTGCGCTGGCGCTGGCGGCGCGGGCCTGCCCGCGCTCGAATTGCTGAACTGCGACATTCCCGAAGCGATCGACCTTTCGCATGCGCGCCTGGCGCGTCTCGCGCTCGATGGCTCCGCGATCTCGCGCCTCACCGGCCATCACGCGCGGTTCGACGGTCCGCTCTCGATGCGCGAGTTGAAGCCGCTGATGGAAGACGGCGTCTGCAGCGTCGATCTTGAGGGCGCGGTGATCGAAGGCGCGTTCGAAGCGCGCGGGGCCCAACTCGCCTGCGATCGCACCTTGCCCGCGACCGACGGCATCGGCGTCTTCGCGCTCAACCTCCGCAACGCGCGCATCGCCGGCAATGTGAACCTGCGCCCGGGTTTCGTCGCGCTCGGCGGCGTTTCCGTGTTCGGCTCCACCGTTGGCGGCGTGCTCGATCTGCGGGGCGCGCGCCTCACGCTCAACCACCGCTACGCGCTCTCCGCCGGCAATGTCGAAGTCTCCGGCGCGCTGCACATGAATGGCGGCTTCCGCGCCGAAGGCCCGATCTGGCTCCGGGCCGCGCGCCTCAAGGACGGGCTCCATTGCGACGGCGGCGCGATCGTGCTGCCAGACGATCGTCTCAACGTCGACGCGCTCAACGCCGAATCCGCCGTGATCGACGGCGGCGCACAATTGCGCAACGGCTTCCACGCCAACGGCGCGATCAATCTGCGGGGTGCGCAGATCCGCGGCGGCGTGCTGCTCGCGAAATCGACGCTCGAAGCGAAGAAGACCTTCGCGCTCGATCTTCGGAACGCGGTGATCGATGGCGAAGTCAGCGGCGACGTGACGGCCAAAGGCGGCGTGCGGCTTTCAGGCGCGGCAATCGCGCGCAACCTAGAACTCTCCGGCGCAAACATCACCGGGCTCAAGAATCCCGAAAAGGCCACGACCGAGCATGCGCCGGCCGTCGAAGCGGTAAACATCCGCGTCGGCGGCGCGCTGCGGTTTCGCGGCGCCAATATCAAAGGCGAAATCAAACTCGCCGACGCGCGCATCGATGGCTATGCGAGCTTCGGCGGCGGCCGTTTCATCAATCCCGGCCATTGGTCGATCGGCGCGCCGAACGCGAAGATCGGCGGCAATCTCACCTTCAGCCCGCCCGAAGCGGAAGAAGCGCGCTTCGGCGCCAAAACCGTCATCGAAGGCGGCGCGCATTTCAAACGCAGCCG
>CAZXNY010000316.1:0-1341 GCA_964642205.1 uncultured Caulobacteraceae bacterium | reverse complement strand
GAGGATTTCCGTTGGAGCGCACGGACGCGCTGGCTGCGCGAGCGGCTGGCGAAGAAATCGCCCCAGCCCTACGCCGCTCTCGCACAAGTCTACGCCGCCGCCGGGCGCCAAGAAGACATGCGCCGCGCCCTGCGCGCGCAGCACGACGCGGTGACGCGCAGCGCGCATTTCTTTTCGCCGACGCGGTTCTTCTCGTCACTGTTCGGCTTCCTGGCGGGCTACGGGCTTTCGCCGACGCGCGCCGCCGCCTCGCTCTCAGCGTTCCTGTTGCTCGGCATGGTCGGCGTGTTCGCGATGGAGATGCGCGGCGCGCTCGTCACGCCACAGGGCGAACGCTGCGCCGGCGCGGTCGAGCCCGTGCTCTACGCGATCGACGTCGCGCTGCCAGTGATCGACATCGGCCAGGAAAGCGCCTGCGCGCCTGGCCGCGCGCCGGGCGCCAATCTGTTCGAAGGCGCGCCCGTGCCGGGCGTCCACTGGCGAGTCGGCGAAGAAGTCGCGCTCTGGCGCTGGGGCCTTGCGCTCTACGCCATCCTGGGCGCCGTGCTCACCGCTCTCGCAATCTTGACGTTCTCCGGCGTGATGAAGCCGAAACAACAGGACTGACCCCTCCCGCTTGCGGGGCCGCGCGCGTAAGTTCCGGCCATGAAGATTCTCCTGGTCGGCTCGGGCGGGCGTGAGCACGCGCTCGGCTGGAAGCTCAAGCAGAGCGCGCGCGTCACCGAACTCATTTCGGCGCCGGGCAATCCGGGGCTCGCCAAGCTCGGGCGCTGCGTTGCGATCAAGGCCGATGACGCGGCCGAACTCGCCGCGCTCGCCGCGCGCGAACAAGTTGATCTCGTCGTCGTCGGCCCCGAAAACGCGCTCGCCGCCGGGCTCACAGATCGGCTCGAAACGATCGGCATCCCCGTGTTCGGCCCGACGAAAGCCGCTGCCGAACTCGAAAGCTCCAAAGCCTTCACCAAGGACTTCCTGAAGCGCCACGCTATCCCCTGCGCCGACAGCGAAACGTTCGACGATGCGATCCGCGCCAAAGCCTATCTCGCCGACCGCGAGCCGCCTTACGTCATCAAGGCCGATGGCCTCGCCGCCGGCAAAGGCGTGATCGTCGCGCAGACGCGCCGCGAAGCGGACGAAGCGATCGACCAGATCCTCTTCCTCAAAAAATTCGGCGCCGCCGGTCAGCGCATCCTGATCGAAGATTTTCTCGAAGGCGAAGAAGCGAGCTTCTTTGCGCTCTGCGATGGCGAGACCGCCGTGGCGTTCGGCAATGCGCAAGACCATAAGCGCGCGTTCGATGGCGATAAGGGTCCGAACACCGGCGGCATGGGCGCCTATTCG
>CAZXNY010000315.1:0-3689 GCA_964642205.1 uncultured Caulobacteraceae bacterium | reverse complement strand
GTTCGTCATCGAGACAGCGCCGCGAAGGGTCACGTAGTCGCGCCGTTCCGCGATGCTCGGACCCGTGTAGTACGGCACGCCGATCAATTGGCCGAAGACGGTGTCGATGAATTGCGGAAGCGGCTGCGGCGGGAGCGTCGCTTCGATCGCCTGTTCTTGCGGCAGGAGCGCGGCGATTTCCTCGTACGTTGCGGCGGCGAGGGGCGCTGGCGCGTAAGGCTGATCGGGCTCTTCCGGGCGCGTGGCGCGGCCGCGTTGCAGCACTTCGACGGATTGGGCCGGTTCGCGCGCGACGGCGGTCCGGGCCGATCCGTCAGGCGCGCCGGCCGTCCGCACGCCGAGCGCCGGGTAGGCTGCGCACGCCGTCAGGACACAGCCGAGCGCAAGCGCAGCCGCGAGCCTTGCCAAACCTGCGCGCATCGCGGTGCTGCGGGCCAATACCGTCTCCGTCCCCTCGCGTGCAATCTGCGACGCCACTCGATTTCGTGCGCGCCTGCTCACCGCATGCGCGAGAGTTTGCGCCTCATTGGCGTGGCGCAATGCAAGATCGGTTACACAGGCGTGTGACGCGGGTGCGTCGCGTTGCAAAACGCGTTTACGCTGATACGAGTTAGGCATGCGATTTTTCCGCGCGTTCGTGTTCTTACTCGCGTTTGCAGCGGCGCCGGGCGCCGCGTTTGCGAATCCGCTCGTGCGTGACGCGAACATTACCGATGGCGCGGCGTACGAACTCAGCCCGTTCTCGCTTGTGATCACCTTTGCACGGTCGGTGACGCTCGCCGAAGTGTTCATGATCGATCAGGACGGCGCGCGGATCGCAGCGCCCGTCGGTCCGCGGCGGGCCGCGACGCACAATGTCGCGCTTCCGGTGCTGCCGCCGCACGGGTATCGTCTTTACTGGCGCGGCGCCGATGGGCGCACGCCGATTTCGGGCTCGATCGGGTTTACCATTACGGGCTGTGACGACCCTGCGCAGGTTCCGCAGGGCCAGGCGCAAGGCAGGAGTGCACGATGATCGATTGGCGCGCCGCGCTGGCGGCGGTCGCGGTTCTGGCGGGCTGCAGCCAGCCGCAATCGGGCGCGCCGGCCCCAGAGGCCGCGATCGCCGCGCCAAGCGTTGCGCTGAGCGATGCATGGGCCGCAGCGACGCCGAACGCCGCGCGTGTGGCGGCCGGCTACGTGAATCTCACGAACAATGGGGCAGCGGAAGACACGCTGGTCTCCGCAGCGAGCCCGCGCGCGGCCCGCGTTGAAATCCATGAAATGGCGATGGAGGGCGGCATGATGAACATGCGCGCCGTTATGGGCGGCGTGCCGCTCGCGCCAGGCAGGCCTGTGGCGCTCGCGCCGGGTGGGCTCCACATCATGTTCATGGACATCACCGCGCCCTTCGTTGACGGCGAAACCGTTCCGGTGACGCTTACATTCGCGAATGCACCGCCGGTGACCTTCGACTTTCCTGTGCGACCACGGACGGCTGGCGGGCACTAATGGGACGCTGGGTGCTGACGCGTAGGCTGCTCTGGGCGACGGTCGCGGTGGCGGCGCTCGGGCTTGCGGCGCTCGCGTGGCGCGCCAACAACGTTGAGGCCCGCACAGAACCAGCTTCGGCTGCCGCGCCGGCGCAGAACTACGAAATGTTCGGTCAGGGATTGGGTGAGGCGACGCTCGTCGATCAGACGGGCGCCGCAGTGCGCTGGGCCGATCTCAACGGACCGCCGCGCGCGCTCTTCTTCGGTTTTACGCATTGCCCGGAGATTTGCCCGACGACGCTCGCGGATCTCGACGGCGCGCTCGATCGCATCGGCCCGGGTGCCGCGCGCCTGCGTATCGACTTCGTGACGATCGATCCCGAGCGCGACACGCCTGAGACCTTAGCGGCGTATCTCGGCAGCTTCGAGGGCCGGGACATCCGCGGCTATACGGGGAGCGAAGCGCAGATCGCGCAGATCGCGAACGCCTACCGGGCTGCGTATCGGCGCGAAGAGCTAGATGGCGGCGACTACACGATGAACCACACGACGACGGTTTATCTCATCGATACGGATGGGAAGGTCGTCGATCTCTTGTCCTACGGCGCGCCGCAGGACCGCGTTGTGGCGCAGCTATCGGCGTTGCTCGCGCGCCAGAGCTAGACGCTTAGCCCTGTGAGCTACGTGCACGGCGGCGGATGAACCGCTCGAGATCTTCCGGGCGTGCGTCGTGGTAGAGATAGCCCGCGACACGCCCTTGCGGGTTCATGATGTAGATCAGCGTCGAGTGGTTGAGGCTGTGGCCTTCTTCGCCGCGCCGTGGCGGCGTGTGTTCGCGCAGTACTTGGAATTGGCGCACCGCGCCGTTGATCTGGCCGCGCGTGCCTGTGAGCACCAAGAGATCGGGGCCGAAAGTCTGCGCGATCGCGCGCGTTGCTTCGCTCGGATCGTGGAGGTGGGTCGTTGTGGCTTGAAGGCCGGTGCGGCGGGGCTGCACGCCGCTCGAGGCTGCGTCCACATCGACAAACGCGGCCGTCGTCGGAATGCCGCGCGCATCGAGGCGGCGTGCGGCGTCGACCATGACGGGCAACGCGATGGGGCACGACGTCGTGCAGCGCGCGTAGCCGAAATAGATCAGCGTCCACTGCCCACGCAGATTTGCGGTGCGCACGATGCGGCCGTGCACGTCACGGAGATCGAAGCCGGTGTCGATCTCCTCAGGGCGCGGCGGGGGCGCATAGCCGTGATTGTGCCCGCCACTCGGTTGCGCGCCAGCGGGCGCGGCGAGCGCCAGTGCGAACGCGAGAACGGCGAGAATACGCTTCATCACGTCACGATGATCTGCGTTTCGGCGACGCCGCGGCCGTTGTCCTGCACTTCGCCCGTGATCCAGTGCAGGAACTCGAGCTTGGCGCGATACGTGCCACGCGGCGGCGGCTCGATGATGAGATCGCAGCGTTGCGCGGTGCCGAGTTCGAAGGTCGTGCCGGCCTGAAAATCGTAAGGCGCCGACCAAGGCGATCCGTTGCGACCCAGCGGCCGGCCATCCCAACTCACACAACTTGCAGTGAGCGGCAGCGTTACGCGCAGGACGGAGTAGCTCGCGTTCAGCAAGCGAATAAGAATGCGCTTCCCGTACGTGGTGCGGACCATGCAGCGCGGATCGGTCAGCGTCGTCGGCGCCGGCGCGCCAGAGATGAGGAAATACTTCGGCTCGAAAATGTTGAGGCCGACATCCTCACCGCACATGCCGGCGTCATGGCCGATGTCGCTCGCCATGTCGTGCCAGCGCGGATCGACGTCGTCCGCAATCCAGAACGCCTCGGTGTCGTAGGTCGGCCCGTTTCGATAGAGGCGGCCAGGTCCGCCCGGCGGATCGACGATCAAAAGCCCGTACATACCGAGCTCGAAGTGGAGCACGGTGTTTTTGTGACAATGGTAGAAGAACGTGCCGGCCTGCGTCGGCTTCCATTGATAGGTGTACTCGCTCTTCACCTCGAACGAGACGTGCCCGACGCCGTCGTTAAACGTCGTTGGCTCTTGGCCGTGGTGGTGAATTGTGTGGTCGTTGACCTTCACCTTGAGGTGCGTGTGCACGATCTGACCTTCGCGTACGCGCATGAGCGGCGCCGGGAAGGGATCGTCGCGATCGCGCGCGTTCGGTGACAAAGGGTCGTTGAACGCCCAAAAATCGACGCGCCGCCCATCCGGCATCGT
>CAZXNY010000314.1:1292-3713 GCA_964642205.1 uncultured Caulobacteraceae bacterium | reverse complement strand
GTTCTTTACATGATCCTTCACGGCCCACAGGCGCTCGCCGATATTGCGCCAGATGCCCGTGTCGATCAGCGTGACGCGCCAATCTTCCTTCTGCTGGCCGATGACTTCGACGTTCGAGCCAAAGCCCGAGACCGTAAAATCGGACGCCGCTTGCGGACGATAATTGAGGAAGAATTCCTTGATCGTGTTGGCCTTGTAGCCAAGGCAGCAGATGAAATCGCGATGCCCGTAGGAACTATAATAGTTCATCACGTGCCACATGATCGGCTGGTTGCCGATCGGGATCATCGGTTTGGGCACCGCGTCCGAATATTCGCGGATGCGCGTGCCGAGTCCGCCGCAAAACAGAACCGTCTTCATGGCGCGTCCTTCGGGTCGATGACGGTGGCTTCCGGGATCGGCACGACGAACTTGCCGCCCCAATCGCCGATATGGCGCATCTGCGCGACGATCTCTTTGCGCAAATTCCACGGCAAGATGAGCACGTAATCGGGCTTCACCTGATCGATGGTCTCAACGGGCAGCACCGGCACGTGCGTGCCCGGCGTGAAGCGGCCATGCTTGTGCGGGTTGCGATCGACCGTAAAGTCGAGGAAGTCTGGGCCGACGCCGCAATAATTGAGGAGCGTGTTGCCTTTGCCGGGCGCGCCGTAGCCGACGACCTTCTTGCCGTCGTTCTTCGCGGCGATGAGGAACGAGAGCAGCTTGCGCTTCGTCGCCTTCACTTGCTCTTCGTAGGCCTGATAGGGCGCGAGCGTTTTGAGGCCCGCCTTCTCTTCGCGCGCCAGCAACGCTTTGACCGCAGCGCCCTGCTCTTGCTTGCCTTCGTGCGCGAGGTAGACGCGCAGCGATCCGCCGTGCGTCGGAAGCTCTTCAACGTCGAAGAAGACGAGGCCGTGGCGCTTGGCGAGCGCGTCGATCGCAGTCGCCGAGAAATAGCAGAAGTGCTCGTGGTAGATCGTGTCGAACTGGTTTTCCGCGAGCAACTTTTCGAGGTGCGGAAACTCGAACGTCGCGATCCCGTCCGGCTTCATCAGGAGCTTGGCGCCGCCGACGAAATCGTTGAGGTCCGGCACATGGGCGAGCACGTTGTTGCCGAGCACGACGTCGGCTTGGCCCTTCTCGGCGACGATCTTCTTGGCGAGCACGACGCCGAAGAAATCGACCGTGACCGGGATGCCTTTCTTCTGCGCTTCTTCCGCGACGTTGCCCGAGGGCTCAACGCCCAGGATGTTCGTCACCCCGAGCGGCGGGAAGTGCTGCAGCAGGTAGCCATCGTTGCAGGCGAGCTCGACGACGAAGGACTTCGCGCCGAGACCCTGGCGCATCGCGATCATCTCGCAATAGGCCTTCGCGTGCGCGACCCAGGAGGTCGAGAACGAGGAATAATAGGGGTAGTGGTCGGTGAAGATGCCGTCGGCCGCGACGTATTCCTTGAGCTGAACGAGCCAGCACTGGTCGCAGACCAGCACGTGGAGCGGGAAGAACGGCTCCATCTGGTCGATCTGCTTGTCGTCCAGAAACGTCTCGCAGAGCGGCGACTTGCCGAGATCGACGAGCGTGTGGGACAGCCCCGCCCCGCACAGCCGGCATTTGCCCGAAGCAGCCGCCGCGTTTTTCCCGTGCCCCGTCACCTGCATGTCTCCAAACCGCCCGCACGCGAGCAAGCAAAAATGGGGCCCTTCGGCGGCCCAGACGATCTCGCGCGCAAACTGAACATCGGGCGGCTAAATTGCACAAGAGTTCGCACGCTGCGCGCATGTCGCAGCGCTGGTTCGCGCGGCGGGGCCGCGTGTTAAGCACGCGCGCGCCCTAAAATCGCGCGCTGCCGCTCGGCTCGAACGATGCTATGGGCGTGTCCCTCAGCGAGACGGATCGGCTCCTCGGGCGAACGATGCGGCGGCGCGTGCGCGCGGCGGGCGAGAAGCGCCCGTTCCGGCACAGCCCGCCCGGCCCAGGCATTGAACGGCGATGAGGCGGCGCGGCGAGCAGGACCATGACGAACACCACCAGCGGCCAAGTCCTCTACGATACCGCAGCCAAGCTGTTCCCGATCTGCCGCTCGATCACGGGCGATGGCGTACGCCAATCGCTCGCCGTGCTGCGCGAGATCGCGCCGATCGAGACCGTGGAGATCGCGTCTGGGACACCGATCCTGGATTGGACCACGCCGAAGGAATGGAACATCCGCGACGCGTGGATCAAGAACGCGGCCGGTGAGCGCGTCGTCGATTTCCGCGCCAACAATCTGCACATCCTTCAGTATTCGACGCCGGTGCGCACGACGCTGCCGCTGGCGGAGCTGCAGAAGCACATCTTCACCATCCCGGCCGAGCCGGACCTTATCCCCTACCGCACGTCCTACTATTCCGAGCGCTGGGGCTTCTGCATGGCGCAGCGCGCGCTCGATGCGCTGCCGGA
>CAZXNY010000314.1:0-1192 GCA_964642205.1 uncultured Caulobacteraceae bacterium | reverse complement strand
CGAAATCCGCCCAGACGGCGTCCTTCTCGCTCATCACGCTGGGCGGTGCGGGCCACTGAATGGCGAACGCCGGATCATCCCAGCGCACGCCGCTCGCCGCGCCCGCCGCGTAGAACTCAGAGATCAGATAGAACACTTCCGCGTCGCTCGTGAGCGTTTGGAAGCCGTGCGCAAAGCCCGTCGGGATGTAGAGCCGGCGCTGGTTTTCCGCCGACAGCTCGAAGCCGCGCCATTGCTTGAACGTCGGCGAGCCCGGCCGCAGGTCGACGATCACGTCGTAGATCGCGCCGGAAAGACACGTGACGACCTTCACTTCTTCATGCGGCGCTTTCTGGAAGTGCATGCCGCGCAGCGCGCCCTTGGCGGCCGTGAACGACGCGCTGTGTTGCACAAAACGCGTCTCCAGGCCGTGCGCGCCAAACTCCTCCACGCAGAACGTGCGCATGAAGTAGCCGCGCGCGTCGCGCATCGGCTCAGGCTCGATCAGCCAGGCGCCTTCAAGCTCAGTCTGCGTGAAGCGCATCGCGCTACTTACGCAGCCGCGCGGTTCGTGTGCCGCAGATCTTCGCCCAGGATGCCTTCGGCCATCAGCTTGCGGATGTGCGCGATGCGCATGTAACGCGGCCCTTCGAACTCGTCGTGCGTGAGCCCGCCGCTCTTGTAGGCGGCATAGAGCTGCTCGGCGCCCTTCTTGGCGTCCCATTGCGGTTTAAACGCCGGGATGCGCTCGTTGATCTTCGAAAAGCTCACACGATACGAGCGCGTGTCCGGGCTCGCATCGGGCGCGAACTCGAGGCGGCAGTTCGGCACGACCTGCGCGACGATCTCGGCGATGTCGCGGATGCGGTAGTTGTTGTCTGTGCGGCCAACGTTGAACGCTTCGTTGTGCACCGCGTCTTCCGGCGCTTCCATCGCCGCGATGAACGCGCGCGAGATATCTTCGATGTGCACGATCGGGCGCCAGGGCGAGCCATCGGACTTCAGGTAGATCAGCCCCTTCGTCACGGCCCAGGCCGTGAGGTTGTTCAGCACGATGTCGAACCGGTGGCGCGGCGAGACGCCATACGCCGTCGCGGGGCGAAGATAGACCGGGCAGAACTTCTCGTCCGCCATCGGCGCGATATCGCGCTCGGACCAGACCTTCGATTGGCCGTACGCGGTGACCGGATTGAGCGGCGCCGTCTCATCGACC
>CAZXNY010000313.1:0-3743 GCA_964642205.1 uncultured Caulobacteraceae bacterium | reverse complement strand
CAGTTCGGCCCGATGAGCCGCGACTTCGATTTATCGAGCTTGGCTCTCACGCGCACCATGTCGAGCACCGGGATGCCCTCGGTGATCGTGACGATCAGCTCCATCCCTGCATCGATCGCTTCTTCGATCGCAGCGGCCGCACCCGCCGGCGGCACGTAGATCGCAGTCGCGGTCGCGCCCGTCTTCTCGCGCGCTTCCGCGACCGAGCCGAACACGGGCAGCCCCAGATGCGTCGTCCCCGCCTTCGCGGGATTGGTGCCGCCCACCATCTTGGTGCCGTAGGCGATGGCCGCTTCCGAGTGGAACGTGCCGTTCTTTCCGGTGAAGCCCTGGCAAATCACCTTGGTGCCGGCGTTGACGAGAATGGACATGGACTGGCGCGGACCCCGTGGACGCGTGCGGAAACGTGCTGCTTGCTAGCCCATAGGGCGGCAAAGGCAAACCCTGCCGCCCGGGGGTTGAGGCGCCCTAGCGGCGCTGCGCTGTGAGGTTCGAAATCCCGCCGAAGTCCGGGTCGTAGACCGTTTCCGGATCGGCCCGTACGCGTTCGTCGAGCGCATGCGCGTCCGCGCCCACCAGGATGCGCCAACGCTCGGCCTTCACGCCGTCTAGAATGACTTTCGCCGCTTCCGCCGCGCTCATCGGCGCGTTGTCGCGGAACGCGGCGCCCATGCCCTGGATCATCGCCGTGATCTGCGCATCGGTGAGCCCATCGACCGGCACGCCCTGGCGCTTCATGCGCACGCGCGCGCCCGCGATTTCCTCGGCGCTCACGTCATCGGAATCGGGCGCGCCCTTCAGCACCTTGCGGGAGTTCGCCGCGATCTCCGTACCGATATGCCCCGGCATGACGACGGAGCACTTGATGTGCGGCGCGTTGAGCCGCAGATCGGTGATCAACGCTTCGGTGAAGCCCTTCACCGCGAACTTCGCGGCCGCATACGCCGTGTGCGGCGTCATCGGGCCGAGCGAGGCCCAGAAGCCGTTCACGCTCGACGTGTTGATGATGTGGCCCTCGTTGGCCTTCATCAGCATCGGCAAGAACGTCCGCACGCCCCAATAGACGCCGCCCCAGCAGATGTTGAACGTGCGCTCCCACTCCGCGCGCGAGCTCTCGATCATCGAGCCCCCGCCGCCGATGCCGGCGTTGTTGAACAAGAGGTGGATCTTGTCGGTGTCGTGCGCGCCGGCGACTTCATCGCGGAACTTCTGCAGATTTGCTTCGATCGATACATCCGCGAGGTGCGCCGTGACGCGCGTGCCCTGCGGCGCGCCGTCCTTCTCGATCAGCCGCACCGTCTCGGCCATGTTCTTTTCCGACACGTCGCACATCGCGACGTTGCAGCCTTCCGCCGCAAGCTGGCGCGCAAGCTCACGCCCCATCCCCGTGCCGCCGCCCGTCAGCACCGCGATCTTGCCGTTGAAGTCTTTCATCGCATCCACCCTGTCTTGTGCTTATCCGAGCTTTGCTTCTTCGCCCTCGGCGAACGGCGCGTAGGCCGGGAAATCGACCTCGTAGGCCGCTTCCGGGTTCTTGCGCACGCGCTTGTCGAGCCGTGTCACGTCCTCGCCGACCAGAATGCGCCAGCGACCGGCCTTCACGCCATCGAGGATGATGGTTGCGGCCTTCGCCGCCGTGGTCGGCGCCATTTTTTCGAAGCGACGCACCATTTCCTTTTGCGCTTCCAGGAGCGCCGGCTCATCCATCTCCGCGGCGCCCGGAATGCCCATCGCCGCGAAGCGTTTGCGCATGTCAGACATTTCTTTGTCCGTCAGCGGCGCGTCATCGCCCATCAGCACGCGGCGCGAATTCATCCCGATCGGCGTGCCGACGCCGCCCGGCATCACGATATGCGCTTTCAGATGCGGCGCGTTGTTGCGGAAATCGTTGATCAGCGCCTCGGTGAAGCCCTTCACCGCAAACTTCGCCGCACTGTAAGCCGTGTGCGTCACGTTAGGCAGGAGCGCGGCCCAAAAACCGTTCGCGCTCGACGTGTTCACCACCGCGCCCTCTTCGGCCTTGAGGAGCATCGGCATGAAGGCGCGGCAGCTGAAATAGACGCCATTCCAGCAGATCGCGAACACGCGATCCCACTCTTCGCGCGGCGCCGTCACGAAGCTCGCGCCGCCGCCAATGCCGGCGTTGTTGAACAGCAGATGAATCTTGTCCGTCTCATGATCGCGCGCGACCTCCGCGGCGAAGCGATCCATCGCGTCTTGGTCGGCTACGTCCGCGACGTGCATCGTGACGCGCACGCCCTGCGGCAGCGGCTCAGCTTCACACAGGCGCTTGGTCTCTTCCATGTTGTCGGCGAACACATCGCACATCGCGACGCTCGCGCCCTGCGCCACCAGTTGGCGCACCAATTCGCGCCCCATCCCCGTGCCGCCGCCGGTGACTACCGCGATCTTGCCGCCAAAGTCCTTCATCGCGCTTCCTCGTTTTGCCGCACGTTACGCGCACGGCGCCCGCCATCGCAAACTGACGTTGCGCGAGGCGCCCTAGTCCGCGTCGTCGGCGAAGATTGCATCCAAATCGCGCGCGCCATGCACGATCCGAACAACGCGGGCCTCGTCATTCAGCAGCCTGTAGACGACGAGGTATGGCCCCTCGATCAGCCGCCGCCGGCCGCGCAAACGGTCATCCTGCGCGCCAAGCATTGGGTGATCCGCGAGCAGGCGAATCTTCGCGCGTAGCCTTCCCAGAAGCGCGTTCGCGGTGCGCCGCCCGGCTTCGGCTTCAACGTGTTCAAGGATCCCGGTTAGGTCGCGTTCGGCGGTAGGCGTCAGCCGAACGCGCGCCACGCCTCACGCAAAAGCGCTGTTCGAGCTTGTCGAAGACCGTATCCGCATCGAGCCAGCCGTCACGCTCGGCTTCTGCCTCGGCTTCGTCGAGCGAACGGCACAGGTCGTCCCACTTTCGGCTCTTGCCGACGGCCTGCGCGATCGCCGCAGCCACACTCTCAGCCCGCCCCGCCGCAACTTCGGCGCGGGCCCAGTCTTCAAGGTCCTTCGGGAGCGTGATCGTGCTCATTTGCGCATGATACTACGGCTATCGCCAAAATCCCTCAAATTGAATGACGTTTGGGACGGCACCGAGCTCCACGAGTGCGGCGTATGCCGCAAGAAGACCACCAATTCCGGCTGCTATCTGCAAAATAACAGACATTCCGTGCTGGACCTCTCCGGTAGCCTTCCAGTCGACGGACCCGTCCCGGTTCACGCCAAGGATGCCGTTGACACGAACATCGAAACTCCGCCGTGACACTCGATCAACCGGCAATGATCGCGTAACGCCAGCTATTTCGGTCGACGCCAATACGTGAGGCGCCTCCCGAAAGGCCCGCTTGAAGCGCACTCGTATTTTGTTATGTCGCTTTTCGAATTGCGCTGATCCTGTTTGCTCAATCTCAGCCACACCGAGCCCCCGCCCTAGCCCTTCACCGCCTTCACGATCTTGCGCGCGGCGTCTTCCAGATCGTCCGCCGGCACAACGTCGAGCCCGCTTTCGCGGATGATTTGCTTGCCCGCTTCCGCGTTCGTGCCTTCAAGGCGCACGACCAACGGCACTTTCAGACCGACTTCCTTCACCGCCGCGACGACGCCGCGCGCGAGCACGTCGCACTGCATGATGCCGCCGAAAATGTTGATGAGGATGCCTTTCACCTTCGGGTCGGCGGTGATGATCTTAAACGCCGCGCTCACCTTCGCCTGATCGGCGCCGCCGCCGACATCGAGGAAGT
>CAZXNY010000312.1:0-3764 GCA_964642205.1 uncultured Caulobacteraceae bacterium | reverse complement strand
CACCGGCGCGATGCTGGCGATCTCGCTGCACGCGACGCACGATGCGCTGCGCAACGAACTCGTGCCGATCAACAAGAAGTACAATCTCGACGAATTGTTCGCGGCGATCAAAGAATATCCGAGTCTCGGCAACGCCAAGCGCGTGACGTTCGAGTACGTGATGCTGAAAGGCGTGAACGATTCACTCTCGGAAGCGCGCGCGCTGGTGAAGCTGCTCGCCGGCGTGCCGGCGAAGATCAATCTGATCCCGTTCAATCCCTGGCCGGGCACGCAATATGAGTGCTCCGATTGGGACACGATCGAAGCGTTCGCGGCGGTTGTGAATCGCGCCGGTTACGCGTCGCCAATCCGCACGCCGCGCGGGCGGGACATTTTGGCCGCCTGTGGCCAGCTGCGCAGCGAGAGCGTGAAGGAACGGGCGAGCGCCCGGCTAAAGCGCGAAGAGGCGGCCTCGTGACACGGCCCGCCGGCGGCGTCGCTGCGCGCGTGCGCGGCGATCGCTGGATGGCGTATGTCGCGGCGTTTCTTGCGGCAGCGCCGCTGGTGGCGATTTCCGTTGCGATGTTGGTGCAATTTGCGCGCTTCCATCTGATCCCGCCGCTAGACGCATCGTCGCTCGGCTTTGCCTATGTGCCCGTCGCCGCGCTCACGCTCTGCCTCGCTGGCGTGTGGGTGTTCGTGGCGGTGCGCAGCGCGATGACGCCGCAACGCGTGCAAGCGATCTGGCTCCGGCGTTTTTCGTCCGAAGGGAAAGGGCGTTTCGCGACCTCGCGGGTGATCGACAATCTCTCGCGGCGAGGGATCAGCGCGCTCACCTTGCAGGATCGCGACGTGCGGCTGTCGTGGCAGCAAAGGCGCAACCGCATCGGGCCGAGCTTTGTCGCCATCTATGCGGCCTGCGTCGCGGCGATCGCGGGCTACGCCTTCTATACGCGTTGGACCTGGTCGCAGTCCGGAACGCAGCCGTTTCTTGGCGATCTTGGTCTGGCGCTTGGTTCCGTCGCGATCGGATTGGTGGCGGCCCTGCCGGCGCTCCTCGTTGCGCTGGCGATTGGCCCGATCGGCGCGCTCATCACGCGTGAGCGGGACGACTTTGGGAAGCTGCCGCGCATTCTCGCGCGCGTGCAACACGGCAAGCAACGCGGCGCGACTGTCGTGCGCGTGAAGAACGAGCACTGGCAGAGCGCGGTGACGTTGGGGCTGGGCGCGGTCGACGTCGCCGTGCTGGACCTGACGGATGTAAGCGAGTCGATCACCTGGGAGTTCGCGCAAGCGATGGAGATCGTCGGGCGCAGCGCACTCGTGTTCATCTGCCGCACCGACGAACTGCGTGGCGCGCACCTTCCGGATGCGGCCAAGCGCGCATTCGAAGCTGCGGGCGCCGAACCGCCGCGCGTCGCGGATATGGTTTTCTATCCGCCAGTAAAGAGCAAAGGTCGCGCCTTCGAGGCCGCGCTCACGCAAGCCGTGTACGCCGCGTTCGACAGCCGTCAGCGATGAGTGCGCCTACGCTGACAGATGGCGCCGTGACGCTGCGCGCGCTCGTAGCGGATGACGCGGAGGCGTTGTTCGCCGCGCACGGCGATCCGGAAACGCATCGGTTCTGGGCCGGCCCGCCGCACGCCGATGTCGCGCAAACGCGGGCCTACACTGAAGGCACGATCCGCTCTGCAGACGGGGACGCGTGGGCGATCACCACCGATGGCGGTCAAGCCCTCGGACGGATCGCGCTCTTCACTTTGCGCGAGGGCGTGGGCGAGCTCGGGATTATTTTGCGGCCCGATGCGGCAGGGCGCGGAATCGGCCGGCGCGCTGTCGATCTCGTAACGGCGCATGCGTTTGAAACGCGGCGTCTTCATCGCTTGGTAGCGGACGTCGATCCAGAAAACGTAGCGTCCATGACCTTGTTCACCCGTGCTGGTTTCACACGTGAAGCCTTGCTGCGCGGCAATTGGAAGACGCATATCGGCATCCGCGATACGGCGCTGTTTGTGAAACTGAACTATCCGCGCGCACCATCCTGATTTAACCTCACGCCAACACGGGGTAGATACTACAAAATATGGAGGATGCGATGGCGGCGTTTGGCGCGAAGTCGACGACGGATGAGGTACTCGCGGGCGTCGATCTCACGGGCAAGCGCGTGCTGGTGACGGGCGCGTCGGCCGGCCTAGGCGTTGAAACATGCCGCACGCTTGCGGCGCATGGCGCGACGGTTGTTGGCGCCGTGCGTGATCTCGCGAAGGCGGAGCGCGCGACCGCGCCGGTGCGCGAAGTGGCGAAGAATGGCTTTTCGTTGGTCGAGCTCGATCTGGCGTCGCTCGCCAGCGTGCGCGCATGTGCAGACAAACTGAACGCCGAGGGCAAGAAGTTCGACGTAATCATCGCCAACGCCGGCGTAATGGCGTGCCCGAAGGGAACGACGGCGGATGGCTTCGAAACGCAATTCGGCACCAACCACCTTGGGCATTTTGTGCTGCTCAATCGGCTCGCGCCGCTGATGAACGCTGGCGGGCGGATCGTGTGCCTGTCGTCCGCCGGGCATCGCTATTCCGACGTCGATCTGGGCGATCCGAATTTCGAGCGCACGCCCTATGTCGAGTTCGTGGCGTATGGCCGTTCGAAAACAGCGAATGCGCTCTGCGCTGTCGGGCTGGATAAGCGCTTGAAGGGCCGCGGCGTGCGCGCGACGGCGGTGCATCCGGGCGGCATCCAGACCGAGCTTGGCCGCCACATGACCGACGAGATGCGCCAAGGCATGTTGAAGAGCATCGAAGAGGGCCAGCGCGCATCCGGCGGGCCAGCATTCGAGTGGAAGACCATCCCGCAGGGCACCGCGACCAGCGTGTGGGCCGCGTTCGTTGGGCCGGCCGATGACGTCGGCGGCAAGTATTGCGAGGATTGCCACGTCGCGGAGTTGCAGGAGAGCCCTGTCGCGCGCGGCGGCGTGCGTGCTTACGCGATCGATCCCGCGAACGCCGATGCACTTTGGGCCAAGAGTGAAGAGATGGTCGGCGAGCGCTTCAGCTACGGCTGAGGCAGCGGCGCGCCATAGGGCTCGAGCGGCAGCTCCAGTGCGTTACAATAGTAAGCGACTGTCCGGTAAAAGCCCGCGAGCGCGATGAGCTCTAGGATTTGCGCGTCATCGAACGATGCGCGCAGCACGGACCATGTTTCGTCCGAGAGGCGCGTGGTGGCGTGAAGATCGTCGCACAGCGCGATGATGGCGCTCTCGTCCGCTGGCCAAGCGTGGGCGTGCGCGTCCTTCGCGGCAAGCGCTGCGATCTCGGCCTGGGTGAGGGCAGCGCGTTCAGCGAAGAACGCGACGTGGACGCCCCACTCATAGGCGTTGCCGTTGAGCGCGCAGGTGCGGTCGATCGCGATTTCGCGTTGGCGCAGCGTGAGCGCGCCACGGTCGAGCAGGCCGCCCGCGTTGAACTTCTTATAGACATGCGGATTGCGCGCGACCGTGCGGAAGAGAACCAGCGGCTCGCGCCCGCCCATGATCGCGTCGAACGCGGCTTGGATCTCAGGCGCGTAAGGCGCCTCCAGCGGGGCGATACGAGGCATTGGGGCGCTCCTTCGTCATGCCAAGAACGTGTGCTATGAAATCGATAGCACAACGATTCACACGATGCTACGGAAATCATAGCGGATGACGGCAACCAAAACGCCGAAGCCGGGCCGGCCGTCCCGCCTGACGCGCACGGGGCGGCCCGTGATGGCGCTGCTCGACCTGCTCGGCCGGCGCTGGCAGCTGCGCG
>CAZXNY010000311.1:0-3786 GCA_964642205.1 uncultured Caulobacteraceae bacterium | reverse complement strand
GTCCAATGAGCCGTTTCAAGCTCACCATCGAGTATGACGGCGCGCCGTTTCACGGCTGGCAGAAGCTCGATGGCGCGCCGAGCGTGCAGGGCGCGCTCGAGCGCGCGGCGTTTGCGCTGACCGAGGTCGAGACGCTGGTCACGGGCGCCGGGCGCACGGATGCGGGCGTGCATGCGCTCGGGCAAGTCGCGCATCTCGACATTGCAAAGCCGCTTGCCGCGCAGCGCGTGGCCGATGCGCTGAACGCGCATCTGCGGCCCGATCCGATTGCCGTGGTCGCATGCGAAGAAGTGCGGGATGATTTTCACGCGCGCTTCGATGCGGTGCGCCGCGTATATCGCTATCGCATCGTCGAACGGCGAGCGCCGCTGACGCTGACGCGTGGCCAGGTGTGGCGCGCGCCGCGCGCGCTGGATGAGCGCGCGATGCAAGAGGCGGCGCGCGCGCTGATAGGCACGCACGATTTCACGACGTTTCGCGACGCCCAGTGCCAGGCCAAGAGCCCGGTGAAGACGCTCGACCGATGCGACGTGCTCCGCGCGGGCGAAGAGGTGGAAGTGTGGTGCGAGGCGCGCTCGTTTTTGCACCGGCAAGTCCGCTCGATGGTCGGCTCGCTGGTCGAGGTCGGGCTTGGGAAATGGACGCCGCGCGATTTTTCCGATGCGCTTGCGGCCGCCGATCGCGCGCGCTGCGGGCCTGTCGCGCCGCCGGATGGGTTGGCGTTGATGCGGGTGGATTACTGAGCGGCGTCCCTCTCCCCCTTTAGGGGGAGAGGGGTAGGGGTGAGGGGGATTGCCGCGCGCTTGGAAGCGCACGCTCTCTGTCGCTCTTGGTTTTGAAGTTACGCTTGTCCCCCTCACCCTGCCCTCTCCCCCTCAAAGGGGGAGAGTGTGTGACTAGGCGGAGAAGTAGCGCCGCAGAATCGCTTCGTACGCTTTCGCCAGCGCGCGCACGTCGTCGACGCGGACTTTTTCGTCGACCATGTGCGCGGTGGCGTTTTGCAGGCCGAACTCGATGACGGGGCAGACGCTGCGGATGAAGCGCGCGTCGGACGTGCCGCCGCTGGTGGAGAGCTGCGCCTCCGCGCCCGTCGCGTCGCGCACGGCGGCTTGCACGAGATCGGTGAAGGCGCCGGGCGGCGTGAGGAACGGGCGGCCGGTGACGGCGCTGCGCGCTTCGATCTTCACGCCGCGCGGGCGCCCGATCCGCTCGGCTTCGCTCGCGATCAATTGCACGAGGTCATCGCCTTCGTGCGCGGTGTTGAAGCGGATGTTGAGCTTTGCCGTCGCGCGCGCGGCGACGACGTTGTGCGCGACATTGCCCGCGTCCATCGTCGTCACTTCAAGGCGCGTGGGATCAAAGCCCGGCGCGCCGGTATCGAGCACGCGTGACTGCAGCACGGCGCAGAGCTCCACGAGCGCTGCGACCGGATTGATGTTCTGCTCTGGGTAGGCGACGTGGCCTTGGCGGCCCTCGGCGGTCAGGACGCAATTGAGCGAGCCGCGACGCCCGTTCTTCACCGTGTCGCCGACCTTATCGACGCTCGTCGGCTCGCCCACGAGGCAATGATCGATGCGTTCGGCGTCGTTCTTCAGCGCGGCGAGCACGCGCTGCGTGCCGTCAAGTGCGGGGCCTTCTTCATCGCCAGTGATGAGGAAGGAGATGGAGTCGTTTTCCGGACGCACGGCGTCCGTCGCGGCCGCGAATGCGGCGACGGCGGCCTTCATATCGGCGGCGCCGCGGCCGATGAGCCAGCCGTCTTTCACGGTCGCGGCGAAGGGATCGACGCTCCATGCGCCCACGTCGCCGACGGGCACGACATCCGTGTGGCCCGCGAAGCAGAAATTGCGGCCCTTCGTTCCGCGCCGCGCGTAGAGATTGTCGACGTCGCCGAATTTCATGCGGCGGAGCTGAAAGCCCTGCGCTTCGAGCGCTTGGCCCAGCACGTCGAGCGCGCCGGCGTCTGCCGGCGTCACGCTGGCGCAGCGAATGAGCGATTGGGCGAGCGGCAACGGATCCATGCTGTCAGCATCTAGCCAATCGCGCGGCTATTGTCGAAGCTTGGCCAACGGAGTGCGGAATGCCGAAGATCGACGTCGCGAAAGTCATGGTGCGCAAGGGCTCGATGTACCCGGAGCCCTATAGGCAGAAGGCGAAGGATAGGCTGAAGCAAGCGCTCGGTGATGCGGGCGGGCTGACGCAATTTGGCGTCAACCTCGTGCGCCTCCCGCCGGGCGAATGGTCGAGCCAGCGCCACTGGCATACGCACGAGGACGAATTCGTCTGGGTGCTCGAAGGCGAGGTGACGCTGACGAGCGATGCGGGCGAGACGGTGTTGCGCGCGGGCGCGTGCGCGGCGTTTCCGAAGAACACGCCCGATGGGCATTGCCTCGTGAACAAGAGCGGGGCGGACGTGGTCTATCTCGAAATCGGCTCGCGTGTGCCCGGCGACGTTACGGAATATCCCGACATCGACATGCGCGCGACGGACGAGGGCTATTTTCGAAAAGACGGCACGCGGTACTGACGCGCACGTCACTGCATCCAAACACGCGCGCTGCGGCGTCACCACAGAGTGTCTTGCGCGGGGCCAGCGCCTCGCGTATCGGCGCGTGCGAGGGTCAAGAACAAGATTTCGGAGGGAAGACCATGAAACGTTTGCTTGCTGCCGTGATTTTCGCCGCTCCGTGCGCTGTGCCTGCCGCGGCCGGCACGATCGAAAACAGCTTCGGCAACACGCTGAACGTGCAGCCGGAAGGCTCGCCCGCGCTGCGCTTCCATTTCAACGCCGACAACACCTACGCGATGGTGCTGCCTGACAACACGAGCGTCACTGGCACGTGGGCGATGACCAACGGCCAGCTTTGCCTGACGCCCGCCGGCGGCGCGGCCGAGTGCCACCCCGATCCGGGCAATTACGCCGTCGGCCAATCGTGGACCGGCCAAAGCGGCCAAGGCGTCACGATGCAAATGTCGCTGACGGCGGGCCGCTAAGGCTCACGCGAATACAGAGTGAAATGGCTCTCTCGCCGTCGTGGCGGGAGAGCTATTTTTTGCGGCGGACGATCTTGAGGCCGGACCAATCGGCGTCGACGGCGCAGACTTTCACATCCACCCAGCCGATCGGCAGCACGGCGGCGCGGATGTCGTCCTCGGTCATGTCCTTGAAGAGCTTCGAGCTCTTCTTCGGCCACGACACCCAGAGCATGCCGCCCTCGTTGACGCGCGCGAGCGCGGGCTTCAGGCCCTTCGCGAACGCGGCGCGGTCGGCGCAGAAGAGATGGACGAGATCGGCGTTTCCGCGCGCGCCACGTTTTGGCGCATCGCCGTTAAACAATGTCTCGTAATGCGCGGGCGCGTTGAGGGCGATCGCGGCTTTATCGGGTTTGACGCCGAGCTTTTCGCCGAGCGTCTTGCCGAAATAGCCGTGCACCGCCGGCGCCGCTTTCTTCGCCGGCACGCCTAGTCCCGCAGCAGCTCGTTGATGCTGGTTTTCGATCGCGTTTGCGCATCGACCGTTTTCACGATCACGGCGCAGGCGAGCGAGGGGCGGCCCGCATCGTGCGGATCGGGCATCGTGCCGGGCACGACGACGGAATAGGGCGGCACCACGCCGCGGAACGTTTCGCCGGTCTTGCGGTCGATGATCTTGGTCGATTGCCCGAGGAAGACGCCCATCGAGATCACTGCGCCTTCCCGGACGATCACGCCTTCGGCGACTTCGCTGCGCGCGCCGATGAAGCAATCGTCTTCGATGATCACCGGCTCGGCTTGCAGCGGCTCCAA
>CAZXNY010000310.1:2345-3790 GCA_964642205.1 uncultured Caulobacteraceae bacterium | reverse complement strand
TGGCGGGAAAGTTGAACGGCGTGATGCCGGCGACGACGCCGAGCGGCTGGCGCATCGAGTAGACGTCGATCCCCGGCCCAGCGCCTTCGGTGTATTCGCCCTTCAAGAGATGCGGCACGCCGCACGCGAACTCGATCACCTCAAGGCCGCGCTGAATGTCGCCCTTTGAATCCGCGATGACCTTGCCATGCTCGGACGACAGCAGATGCGCGAGCGCATCCATGTTCTTCTCGACGAGCGCCTTGAAGTTGAACATCACGCGCGCGCGGCGCTGCGGATTCCATGTGCGCCAATCCTCGAACGCCGCTTCGGCAGCGCGTACGGCAGTATCGAGCGTATCGGCGCCGCCGAACGCGACGCGCGCTTGCACGGCGCCGGTATTGGGATCGAACACGTCGCCGTGCCGGGCGCCGGCCGAAACGGCGCTGCCGCCGATGAAATGGGTGATGTCGCGCATGAGAGGACCTCTTTGCCGCGCTTCTAGACGAGCGGCCGGGTGAGGGAAAACATCCGTCGCGGAAGCCAAGGACGAAATAGGACTATACACATACAAATTCCCGCTCCATTTTGCCCGCGCGCCGGCGCAAGATCGGCAAAAGCGGATGCACAGGGTCGTCTCGTAGGGCGGACCGGGGTGGGGGAACGAATGGCGCAAGGTGCGATGGCCGGTCCGGCCGCAGGCGGAGGATCGCGCGCCCTTGTGGTGGCGCTCTGTTTCGCCGTCGCAGTGCTTGAGGGCTACGATATCCAGGCCGTCGGCGTCGTCGCGCGCAAGCTAGCGCGCGCGCTCGAACTGCACCCCGACCAGATGGGCTGGATCTTCTCGATCAGCAATGTCGGCCTCGTGCTCGGCGCCACCGCCGGCGGCTGGCTGGCCGACAAGTTCGGCCGCAAGCCTGTTTTCGTCGCGTCAGTGCTCACGTTCGGCCTCTTCACGCTCGCGACGGCAGCCGCGACGGACTTCAACACGATCTTCGCTGCGCGCTTTCTCGCAGGCCTCGGCTTCGGCGGCGCGATCCCGAACATGATGGCGGTCGCGGCGGAGATTTCGCCGCCCGAACGGCGCGCCTCAACTGCGGCGGCGATGTTTTGCGGCATGCCGATGGGCGGCGCGACGAGCGCGCTCTTCACCGCGAACATGCCGCCGGATTTTGATTGGCGGATCGTGTTCATCATCGGCGGTGTGCTGCCGCTGCTGGTCGCGCCGCTGATCTGGTTCAAATTGCCGGAGACGAGGGCCGAAGCCGCTGGCCCTGTAAACCGCAACGTGTTCTTCGCGCTGTTTGGCGAAGGGCGCGCGGTGCCCACGCTGCTGCTCTGGCTCGCGTTCTTGCCGACTCTGCTCATTCTCTATCTGCTGCTGAATTGGCTGCCGACGCTGATCGTCGACAAGGGCTTTAGCGAAGCGGTGTCGCCGCAGGCCTCGCTCGCGTTCAATGCCGCGA
>CAZXNY010000310.1:0-2245 GCA_964642205.1 uncultured Caulobacteraceae bacterium | reverse complement strand
AAGGGCTTTAGCGAAGCGGTGTCGCCGCAGGCCTCGCTCGCGTTCAATGCCGCGAGCGTTGTGGGCGCGCTTCTGTTCGGCAACCTTGTAGACCGTGGCGGCACGCGCTGGCCGTTCGCCGCCGCGTACATTCTGCTGATCGGCACGCTGATCTGGCTGGGGCAAGCGACGTGCTGGGTCCTGGTGCTCGCGCTCGCGGGTGCGGCGGGCTTCTTCCTGCTCGGCGCGCAATACGCGCTCTACGGCGTTGCGGCCTCGTACTATCCGGCCAGCGTGCGCGGCACGGGCTCGGGCTGGTCGACCGCGATCGGGCGCGTCGGTTCGATCATTGGGCCGCTCGCGGCGGGCTTCCTCCTCAACACCGGCATGACGGCGAGCAACGTGTTCGTCCTGCTCGCGCCGGCGGCTGCGCTGGCGGGCGCCTCCGTGTTCGTGTTGAGCTTCTTTAAGCGCGTGGACTAGCAGACGCGGTAGACGCGGATGACGACCTGATCGCGCGCAGCGACGCTGAGCGTGCCGACGAACACGGACTTGTTGAGCCAATCGTGCGGGCCAATCGGCGCCTCGAAGCTCGGGATCGTGCGCACATAGCCATTGGCGCGATCAACCACCCCGCAATTGCGCACGGAGATGACCGCGCCATCCTCCGTGCGGATGGCATAGATCGCTTCGATGGTCATTGCGCCATCGGGCCGCGTGAGCTGCCAGTCTGCACCGCCGGAGAGCACCTCGCCCTTCAAGCGCGGCCCTTCGAACGTGCCGCCGGTAATTGGCACGATCCGCCGCTCGCCGACCGAGGTCAGCCCAGCCGCGAGGCCACGCGCGATCGATACACGCGCTTCGAACGCAAATTCGAGTGCGGGCGTTTGCTCGTCCATCGGTCGCTCCGGCAGCTTGCTCTGTATGCCGCAAACTAGTATGTGTTACTAACTAATAGCGCCCAAGCAAGGGCGCGCTAGGGAGGCGTTGTGCCGGCCGAGCGCCCAGCTCTCGACGATTGGATGGCCCGGGACGCGCCCGCGCGGCAAGCGCAATTGCGCCCGCGCGCGACGGCCGTTCAGGACCTCACGCTCGGACGCGAACTTTCATATCGCGAACTTGATGATGGCATCGCGCTCACCGCGGGGTGGCTCACGGCGAACGCGCCCGCCGGCGCGCGCATCGCGCATCTCGCACGCAACACGCTCGCGCATGTGCTGCTGTTCTACGGTTGCGCGCGCTCGGGGCACATATACCAACCGCTCAACTGGCGGCTCGCGGGCGCCGAGCTTGCCGGCATGGTCGCTGACGCTTCGCCTGCGATCCTGTTGCACGATCCAGAGTTTGCGGACGCCGCGCGCCTCGCCGGCGGCGCAGTTACGCAAGCAATCACTGGCGCAGATTTTCTAGCGCAGATCGATACGGCGGCTCCCGGAGAAGCGCGCGCCATCGATGCGGATGCGCCTGTTCTGCTGCTCTACACCTCCGGCACGACCGGGCGGCCAAAGGGCGCAATCTGGACGCACCGCACCGTCTACGCCTCCGCGTACAACTTCACCCAAGTCGGCGAGCTGAGTTCTAACGCGGCGATGCTGTGCGACACGCCGTTCTTCCATGTGGTCGGGCTGCTCGCGACGCTTGCGGCCTCAATGCAGGCGGGCGCGCGCGTGTGCTTCGGCGACAGGTTTGATCCGCGCGACACGCTGGCGCGGCTCGCCGATCCGCAACTCGCCGTGACGCATTATTTCTGTGTGCCGCAGATGATTCAAACGCTGCGCGCGACGCCCGGTTACGATGCGGCTGCGACGCTGGCCAAGTTGCGCGCACTGCTCTCCGGCGGCGCGCCGATGCCTGCCCCGCTCGCGGAAGCGCTGCATGCGGAAGGCGTGAGCCTCTCCAATGGCTACGGCATGACCGAGGCCGGCACGCTACTCGGCATGCCGCTCGACCGCGCAATTCAGAAGGCGAAGATTGGCTCGTGCGGCGTGGCTGCGCCAATGGCGTCGATCCGCGTTGTCGATCGCGATGGCGTTGATGTTGCGCCTGGTGAGGCAGGCGAGATCTGGGTCAGCGGGCCAACGGTGACGCCCGGCTATTGGAACAATCCGGAAGCGACACGCGCCGCATTCAGCGCGGACGGTTGGTTCAAGAGCGGCGACGCGGCGCGCGTCGATGAAGACGGCTACTTCACCATCGTCGACCGCTGGAAGGACATGTACATTTCCGGCGGCGAAAACGTCTACCCGGCCGAAGTCGAAGCCGCGCT
>CAZXNY010000309.1:0-3790 GCA_964642205.1 uncultured Caulobacteraceae bacterium | reverse complement strand
CCGCCGCGCCCGCTCACGAGATTTTGATTTCGCGCATTTGCGTTGACCGGCCTCACGATCGTCGCGCCGCCGCCCGCGCGGCGCGCGGCGCGATCGGCGTCGGCGCGGCCATCGTTCGTCACCATCACGAAGGGCGTGTCCTTGAGGCGGTCGTCGGCGCGCACGCGCTGCAGCAGCTCGCCGCCGTTCATCGGCGCCATGCCCCAATCGGAGATCACGAGCTGATAGTTCTTGGCGCGCATCTTATTGAGCGCGGCCGCGCCATCGCTCGCTTCGTCGATGTTGGTGAAGCCGAGTTGCCTCAGTAGATTGCGCAGGATGCGCACCATCGTGTTGTAATCGTCGACCACGAGGATCGGCGTCGACAAGGACACAGCCATTCTTGGCTCCCAACACCCTTCGCGAACGGCGCTTTCCGCACCGCCGCCAGCCCCGCGCCTTAAAACGCTCGAACCGGCCTTGCGCCCACCATTGATGGAGATGTAGCAAACCTTCAGAAATATTCGGTAAAACAGGCCTTAAGCACAGGTGAACAAATGACCGGCCTCTTCTTCGAAGATTTGTCGATCGGCCAGGCCGCCGAACGCACCAACACCGTGACGGAAGACGTGATCGTCGCGTTCGCGAACGTCTCGGGCGATCGCAATCCGGTGCACCTCGATGCGGCCTTCGCGGCGACGACGCCGTTCAAGGAGCGCATCGCGCACGGTATGCTCTCGGCCGCCTACATCTCCGCCGTCATCGGCATGGACCTGCCCGGGCCCGGCGCCATTTACGTCTCGCAAACACTCTCCTTCCGCCGCCCTGTGAAGATCGGCGCCGTTGTCATCACGCGCTGCGAAGTGAAATCACTCGACGCGGAGAAAGCGCGTGCGACGCTGACATGCGTGTGCACCGTCGATGGCAAGAGCGTCGTCGAAGGCGAAGCGGTCGTGATGGCGCCGCGTAAAGGGTGAGTATTCGCGTTTTCACCGGGCGGCCGCGTGCGCCTGCCGAAGCGCGCGGCGCAGGCGTTGCGCTTGGCGTGCTCGATGGCGTGCATCGCGGCCACCAAGTCGTCATCGCCGCCGCGCGCCGCGAAGGCCGCGCGCTGGGCGCCGCCGTGTTCGAACCGCACCCGCGCCATTACTTCCGCCCCGATGGCCCGCCCTTCCGCCTTCAGAACGCCGCCCAACGCGTGCGCGCGCTCGAAGCCGCCGGCGTTGCGTTCGTTTTCCAGATGGCGTTCGACCGCTCGATCGCCGAATGCCCGGCCGATGATTTCGCGCGCACGATCCTCGCGGAAGAGATTGGCGCGGCGCATGTCAGCGTCGGCGCGGATTTTCAGTACGGCAAGGACCGTGGCGGCGATGTGCGCACGCTTGCGCGCGCGGGCGAAGCGCTCGGCTTCACCGTCTCGGTCACGCCGCCGGTGATGGAAAACGGCCAGCGCATCTCTTCAACGGCGATCCGCGCGCTGATCGGCGAAGGCAAAGTCGCCGACGCTGCCGCGCTCCTCACGCGCCCGTTCGCGATCGAAGGCGAAGTCATCACCGGCGCGCAGCGTGGGCGCACCATCGGCTTTCCCACCGCCAACATCGGCCTCAGCGACTACGTGCGCCCGAAATACGGCGTCTACGCCGTGCGCACGAAGGTCGATGGCGCGCAAGTCAACGGCGTCGCCAATGTCGGCGTCAAACCCACCGTCGGCGGCGCGCCCGAGCCGCTCCTGGAAGCGCATCTGTTCGACTATGCGGGCGATCTCTACGGCAAGACACTGGAAGTCGATCTCGTCGCCTTCCTGCGCCCCGAACAAAAGTTCGAAAGCTTCGACGCCCTCAAAGCGCAAATCCTCACGGATGCGGAAGCCGCAAAACACGCGCTGACGTAGTTCCCCCTCCCATCGAGGGGAGGGGGTTAGGGGGCGGGGTGAATCGCAGCGCACTCAGTTTGGCGCGCCCACATTCAACACGCTGTGTTTGTCACCGCCGGCGTTGCGCGTCACCCCCCTGCCCCCTCCCCTCACGGGGAGGGGTATCGTTCAGCGGCGCGCTTTGAAGAAGCCCCGCAACAGCGCCGCGCTCTCTTCCGCCAGCACGCCGCCTTCGACCGCAGGCCGCCAATGGCATGTCGGCGCGTCGAAAAACTTCACACCGCTCTCGACCGCGCCGCCTTTCGGATCGCTCGCGCCATAGACAACGCGCGCGATCCGCGCCGCGCTGATCGCGCCGGCGCACATCGTGCACGGTTCGAGCGTCACGTAGAGCGTCAGCCCCGGCCGCAGCCGGTAATTGCCCGCGAGCTCCGCCGCGCGCCGCAGCGCGACGATCTCGGCGTGCGCCGTCGGATCGTGCATGCTGATCGGCGCGTTCGATGCGCCCGCGACGACCTCGCCCGTCGCTTCATCGACGATCACACAGCCGACGGGCGTTTCGCCCGCCTCGGCCGCGCTTTCGGCAAAGCCGAGCGCCATGCGCATGTAGTCCTTATCTTTCACGCGCGTTTCAGCTCCAGCAGATCGGCGATCACCGGCCCGAGCAGGATCGTCTCGAAGCCGCCCTCCGCTATCGCGTTACGATATTTCTGGCGCGCCTCTTCGTCTGAATGATGCATGCGCGTTTCCATGGCCTTGTTATAGGTCGCTTCGTCGGGCCATTGCGCGTAGGCGAAGAACGCCCCGTCCGCGCCGCGATGGAGCCGCGAGCCCCAGCCGCCGAACTCGCGTGCAATGGCCGCGGTGCCGGCTCGCCAGCCTGCCTCGAACTCCGCCTCCCGCCCTGGTATGACCCGCCACCGATAAATGACCGCGAACATGAAATCCCCTGCAACGAAATCCGGCGGCCTTCCCAAGAAGGCTGCGGCCAAGGCGACGCCCAAAGCCTCCACGCCCAAAGTCTATGCGCAAGGCATGGCCGACATTGAGGGCGAGCGCATCGCCAAATATCTGGCGCGCGCGGGCGTCGCCTCGCGCCGGGACATCGAGCGCCTGATTGCCGAAGGCCGCGTGAAGCTCAACGGCAAGAAGCTCGATACGCCCGCTATCAAAGTCACCAGCGCCGACAAAGTTCACGTCGATGGCCAATTGGTCGGCGCTCAAGAATCCACGCGCCTGTGGCGCTACCACAAGCCGTCGGGCCTCGTGACCACGCACCGCGATCCGCAAGGCCGCCCCACCGTGTTCGAGCGCCTGCCGCAGAACCTGCCGCGCGTCGTTTCCGTCGGGCGGCTCGATCTCACATCAGAGGGGCTGCTGCTGCTGACCAATGACGGCTCGATGGCGCGCAAGCTCGAACTGCCCGCCAATGGTTGGATCCGCCGCTACCGCGCGCGCGCGTACGGCGTGATCGGTCAAGGCGAACTCGACGCGCTGCACGATGGCGTCACGATCGACGGCATTCGCTACGGACGCATCGAAGCCAAGCTCGAGCGCCAACAAGGCGCCAACGCCTGGATCACCGTCTCGATCGCCGAAGGTAAAAACCGCGAGGTGCGCCGCGTGCTCGAAGGGCTGGGCCTGCGCGTGAACCGCCTCATCCGCACCGCCTACGGCCCATTCCAACTCGGCCTTTTGGAACCCGGCCAAGTCGAAGAAATCCCGCGCCGCATCATCCGCGAGCAAATCCGCAAGGACGACTAGCGTTCGGCGCTAGTGCACCGCCGTCTTCGAAAACAAATTCATCACGACCACGCCCGCAATGATCAGCGCCATGCCGATCAGCGCGGGTGCATCGAGCGTCTGCTTGAAGAGAAAGAACCCGATCAGCGCGATCAGGACGATGCCGACGCCGCTCCAGATGGCGTACGCGATGCC
>CAZXNY010000308.1:0-3812 GCA_964642205.1 uncultured Caulobacteraceae bacterium | reverse complement strand
TCAACGCAATGGCGCTAAAGCAAAAGCTCGTGAGCGTGCTCGGCGATTTTTAGCGCCGCTCAACTCCCTCTCCCCTTGTGGGAGAGGGCCCAGCTCGCGACGTTTGCCCTCGCACGACGTGGGTGAGGGGTGTGAGCGCTGCTCGCTAACGTCATGGCGATGGCTGGTGTAGCGCTCGCCAAATTGCTTCGAGCGTAGCTTCTCTATCGTTGTAGAGATCGCTCACGGTTATCCGCGCGACCCGGGAGCCAGCGACCATTAGCGTTGCAGACCGGTGTGCGTCAAAGTTCGCTTGCTCGCTTTCGCTATGTTGTGATCCATCCAGCTCCAAGACGAGCTTGCTACTCAAGCAGACGAAGTCGCAGACATAGTCACCGAGCGGGACTTGGCGGCGAAACTTGAAGTCCGCGAAGCGGCGATCACGCAGCAGCGCCCAAAGCAAGCGTTCGCCGTCGTTCAACTCCGCACGCAGGCGGCGGGCACGCGTGAGTGTTTGACCGGACTTTGTCAGACGCGCCATGCTTGGCAGAGTAGCGCCTTCACCCCTCATCCGTCATCGCCTTCGGCGACGCCACCTTCTCCGACAAGGGGAGAGTGTTAGCGCCAGGCGAAGACGGGTTGTTCTAGCTCGGCGACGCGCGTGACGCGCCCGGCGCAGAGTTCGCGGAATTGGTAGAGCATCGCGGCCGTGGGCGCGTGGATGTTATGCCCTTCGAGCACTTTCAGGCGGATCACTTGGCGCGGGCTTTCGGGGATGGTCTCGAACTCGACGGCGTCGTCGCGCGCGATGTCCGAGATCGGGATGCGGTAGATGGTCTCGACTTCGTCTGGGTTCGCGACGGGCTCGGCCGCGCCCTCCGGGCGCCAGAACACGACGGGCGTGATCAGATAGCCTGAGCGCGTCGGGTAATCGTCGAGTTCGCCGAGCGCATCGGCGGCGCTGAGTTTCAAGCCGATCTCTTCGTCCATTTCACGGAGCGCGGTTTCCACCGGCGTCTCGCCCGCGTCGCAGCGCCCGCCGGGCAGCGCCCATTGGCCGCCATGCGCCCGCAGGCGCGGCGCGCGGCGCGTCAGCAGAAACGCTGCGCCATCTTGCGCATCGTTCAGCGTAAGCGTGATCGCGACGGCGGCGCGCTTGAGGCCGCTGTGATCGCCTTCGGGTTCGACGCGCGCGAAAGTGCGGAAGCGAGCGGCGAGCGTGGCGCGGGACGTGGGGTTGAAGAGCATGGGCGGTAGGGCAGTAAGGCAATAGGGCAGAATGTGAAGCCCCAGCCTACTGCCTTACTGCCTATTGCCCACTGCCCCGACTACCAGGGCGTGATCGCGTCCGCGGCGCGCTGGCCCCAGCTTGGGCGCTGAACGGCGCTGATCTGGCCGCGGCCGCCGTAGGAGACGCGCGCTTCGGCGATCTGATCGTTGCGGATGGTGTTGTCGGCCGCGATGTCCTCGGGGCGGATGATGCCGCTGACGGTGAGCTCGCGCAGTTCGGCGTTGATGCGCACTTCTTGGCGCCCCGCGATGACGAGATTGCCGTTGGGCAAGATGTCCGTGATGACGGCGGCCATCGTGAGGTTGATCTTCTCCTCGCGATTGATGGTGCCCTGGCCGTTCTGCGAGGAATCCGCTTCGGCGCCGACGAGGTTCGAGGGATCGAAGCCCCCGGGCAGCACGCGGCCGGGAATGTTCTCGAGGCCGAAGAAGTTCGACACGCCCGCATTGGTGGAGCTGTTGCGCTGACGCGCGGAGGAGTTCGAGAGCTCCGCCTTGTCCGAAATCTCGATGTTCACCGTCAGAATGTCGCCGATGCGCGAGGCGCGCTGATCGTTGAAGAAGCTGCGGGAGCCTTGGCGCCAGAGCGAGTTCGCGGCGCTCGGTTCGTAGCTTACGGCGGCCGGTTGCGGCATCGAGTGCGTATTCGCGCCGGCGAGCGGCGCTGGCGTTTGGACGTTCGAGAGCTGCGGCGGGCCCACCGCGCGGCGCGCGGCGCTGTAGGCTTGGCCGGGCGCGGCGCGCGCATCGTCGGCGAAAGCTTGGAAATCGGCGTTCGATGGCGTCGCGCAGGCCGAAAGAACGGAGGCGGCGAAGGCGGCGCTGAGGGCGAGGCGCAAGGTCATGTTCTTTTCCGTTTGTTCTAGTTGACCGTCGCGGCGCCGGGGCCGGTGATGACAGCGTCGATGGTGCGGTTCGATTGCAGGTTCACGACGCGGATCCGCTGTCCGACAGCGCCGGGCTGCAGAGCGCGGGCGCGTGTGGTGAGCGAAAGGCCGGGCGCGGCGAACGTGAGCGCGATGCTTTCGTTTCGCTGCACGGCGGGCGGTTCGGCGGCTTGGCTGTACGTTGGAGACGAGACGGCCATCGTTGCGCGCGCGCCGCCGGGGCGCGTGACGCGCACTTCGTTGACGGTGGGCGTCCAGTCATGGCCGGCCGATTGCGCGGCGGCGACGAGGAAATCGGCCGGCAGCGTTGCGGTTTGCCCAGCGGAGGGCGAGGGCGCGATCGTGCGCGCGGCTTCCGTGCCCGCGCCGGTGAACACATCGCCGAGCGTGATCGCGGGGCCAATCGCTTCGACGCGCGGGCGCAGCGTGAGCGTGTCGGCGAAAGCCGGCGTTGCGAAGAGAGCAAACGCGCAGAGCGCGCGCGCGAGGGCATGCATAGGAGGGCGTTTCCAGAAGCGGCGGCGCGCACTTCCGGCGCGCTCCGCTTTTGCCTGCCGCGCGTTCGTGCGCAGCCTTTGTTTCAGAAACGACGCGTTCGCTTAAAGAGGCGTGAAGACCGCTACCTCAGCTGCGTCGTGGTCTGCAGCATTTCATCGGCGGCGGTGATGACTTTGGCGTTCATCTCGTAAGCGCGCTGGGCGACGATCAGCGCGGAGATTTCCTCGACGGCGTTGACGTTCGAGGTTTCGAGGAAGCCTTGCATCAGCGTGCCGAGGCCGTCCGTGCCAGGCGTTGAGACCGTCGCAGGGCCGGAGGCGGGCGTTTCGAGGAAGAGATTGTCGCCGATCGCTTCAAGGCCCGGCGGGTTGATGAAGGCGGCGAGTTCGAGTTGGCCGAGGTTTTGCGGATCGACTTGGCCTTCGAGCGTGGCTTCGACGATGCCGTCGCGCGAGATGCGCACCGAGGTCGCTTCGCCCGGAATGGTGATCTGCGGCTCGACCGGGTAGCCGTCGGCGGTGACGAGGAGGCCATCGGCGTTGATCGCAAGATTGCCCGCCCGCGTGTAAGCGGTCTGTCCGCTCGGCAGCGAGACCTGGAAATAGCCGCGGCCCGAGATCGCGAGGTCGTAGGGGTTTTCGCTGTTGGTGATGTTGCCTTGCGCGGTCACGCGGCCGATCGCATCCGTGCGGACGCCAACGCCGACTTGGATGCCAAGCGGCAACACATTGCCCGACGCGGAGGAGGAGCCGCCCGGGCGCTCGAGGTTTTGATAGAGCATGTCCGAGAATTCGGCGCGCTGGCGCTTGAACCCGGTCGTGTTCATGTTCGCGATGTTGTGCGAAATGACTTCGACGTTGAGCTGCTGGGCCTGCATGCCCGTTGCGGCGATCGACAAAGCGCGCATGCGCGGTGCTCCTAAAGTCTAAGCTTAAGCGGCGCGGCCGAGGCGTTCGATCGTGCGCTTGCGCAGATCGTCGGCGCTTGAAACCATGTTGTTGGCGCTCTGATAGGCGCGGGAAATTTCGATCAAGCGGTTGAGTTCGGTCACGGGGCGAACGTTCGAGCCTTCGAGCGCGCCCTGCACGACGACGCCCTCGAAGGATCCGGAAGGCTGGCCCTCTGCATCCCACAAATTGTCCCCGACTTTGTGGAGCG
>CAZXNY010000307.1:0-3822 GCA_964642205.1 uncultured Caulobacteraceae bacterium | reverse complement strand
AGAAGGTCGAGGTGATGGACGCGGGCGACACCGAGTTCTTGAAGGGCGAAGCCGTCGAGGCGCTCGACCTTGAAGACGAGAATGCGCGCGTCACCGAACTTGGCCTCAAGCCGGCGACGGCGCAGCCGATGTTGCTCGGGATCACGAAGGCGTCCTTGCAGACGCGCTCGTTCATCTCCGCCGCTTCGTTCCAAGAGACGACGCGCGTGCTCACCGAGGCCGCTTCCTACGGCAAGACGGACACGCTCGAAGGTCTCAAGGAAAACGTCATCGTCGGCCGGCTCATCCCGGCGGGCACGGGCGGTCAGCTGCGGCGCTATCAGCAAGTGGCGGCCGAACGCGATGCAAAGCTCGCGCTCGAAGGTCACTTCGACGAGCCGGCGGCTGCCGAGTAGTCGGCGCGAGCCTGCACAAACAGAAAGCCCGGGCTTCACGCCCGGGCTTTTTTTGTTGCCGGCTGAACCCGTGGTTAGTCGAAGATATCGAAGAGATCGAAGCCGCGGCGCCGGCGGCGCCCCGTGCGCGGATCGTAGTCGCCGTGCTCGCCATGCTCTCCGCGCTCGCCGTACTCACCGCGCTCGCCATATTGCTGGTAGGGCGGCGGCTGTTGCGGATGGGCACGGCGGTAGCCGTCCGGGTCGCGATAAAACTGGTCCCGGTCCTGGTTGAACGTTTGTCGCTCCTGGCGGTCGGCCTCGCGGTCCTGCCGCGTCGCGTCCAGGAGCTTTTCGAGCTCGCCCCGATCCAGCCATACCCCGCGGCACTCGGTGCAGACATCAAATTCAACGCCGTGGCGCTGCACCGCCGACATTGGCGGCTTCTTTTCGCAGGACGGGCACAGGATCAGGGGCATCGGCAGACTCCGGTTCGGAACCGCATCTACGGGCGCCCGCCAGGCCGTAAAAGGGCAGGTCCGATCACAACGGTGTCAGGGATGGGGTGTCAGCGCGGAATGGCGAGGTAGGCGAGCCGTTTGATCTCGCGCCGCCCGCGCGTGACAGTGTCGAGCACCAGGCCAACGCTCAGGCTCAGCGCTGAGAGAATACCGAGCGCGACCGCGAACACCCAGGTGGGCATGCGGGGCACTAAGCCTGTTTCGAGATAGCCCGCCAGGACAGGCGCAGCGAACAGCACGGACGCAAGCGCCAGCGCGACCGCCATCCCACCGAAGAACCGGAGCGGCCGCTCGTCGCGCGAGAGGCGCATGATCATCCGCAGAATGCGAACGCCGTCGCGGATGGTGTTGAGCTTCGACGCCGAGCCTTCGGGCCGCTCCTTATAGGGGGTCATGACTTCGGCCACCGGCGCACGCAGCTCGAGCGCGTGAACCGTGAGTTCCGTTTCGATTTCAAAGCCGGGCGACAGCGCGGGAAAGCTTTTAACGAAGCGCCGCGACATGACGCGGTAACCGGACAGCATGTCGGCGATAGACTGGCCAAAGATGCCGCTCACGAGCCCGGTCAGGAGCTGATTGCCGAAGCGATGGCCGCGCCGGTACGCCTCGCGGCTGGTTTCTTCCCGCGCACCGACGACCATGTCGAGCGTTTCGGCTTCAAGGCGCGCCACCATCGCAGGCGCACTCGCGGCGTCGTATGTGTCGTCGCCATCAACGAGGATGTAGATGTCGGCGTCCACGTCGGCGAACATCCGGCGCACGACATTGCCCTTGCCCTTGAGCGGTTCAGCCCGCACGTGGGCGCCAGCCTTTGCGGCGATCGCCGCCGTGTCGTCCGTTGAGGCGTTGTCGTAAACGTAGACGTCGGCGTGCGGCAGCGCCGCGCGAAACGCGCTCACGGTTTGCGCGACCGACGCGGCCTCGTTGTGGCAAGGTATAAGGACGGCAAGGCGGCGCACGGCCGGCTCGGCGCGGGGCGCTCGGAACGGCTGGGTTGTCATGCGGCCTCGTGGTTGTTCCAGCGAACAAGCGGTCTTACGAAGTTCCGGTCAAGCAAAATAACGGTGAGGAATTAAGGCGTGGCCGCCATCCTGCGCAGCAAGTGGAGTTGGGCCGGGCTTGCAATCGCTGGCGCCATTCTCCTGACGGGCGTGTTTCTTCGACCGTATTGGCGCGACGAATATTGGGCGCTCTATTTCAGCGCGCCGCACCTTTCGCTGCACGACGCCGTGACGCAGCGCATGGTTCGCGACGTTCATCCGCCCCTCTACTTCATCCTGCAGCACTATTGGCGGCTCGGCATCGAAGCGGAGTGGTGGGCGCGCCTCTTCAACGTTCTCACGCTCGTGCTGGGTGCGTTCGGCGTTTGGCGCTTAGGCCGCAACCGGCCGCAAGAGACGCTACTTTTTCTGCTGCTCTGCGGCGGCTCGTACTGGGTGATCTACTACACAGTCGAATTACGCATGTACCTGATGCTCTTCGTACTTTGCGCGATGAGCGTGATCGTCGTGCGCAACGCGCTAGAGGAGGGCGCGCGCGTCCTTCCACACGCGGCCTTGTTTGCATTGATCGGCGCCGCAGCGGGCGCGACGCAGTTCTTCGGCGCACTCTGGATCGCGGTCACGGGCGCGTGGACGGGCCTCGCATTGCTGCGAGCGGGCCGGATAGATGGTTTCTTTGCCTGGGGCGTCGCGACGGCGGTGGCGCTTGCGCCAGCTGTCGGGTGGATCGCCGTGGTCGGCCCGCAGAACAATCCCGGAGCGGAAGCGGGCGTACAGTCATTTGCGTCCGCGTTTGCTTACGCGGCCAACCAGTTTTTGCGCGGCCTGATCGTCAAGACGCTTGGTTCCAATCTGGCGGCTGCTGGCGTTCTTGTGGTGATGGCGGCCGCGCTGGTGCGCCGCCGGAGCGCTTTCGATGTTGTGATGGCGCTTTCGTTCCTCAGCGCTGTCGTCATTGCGTTCGTGCTGCACTTCACGTTCGTGCCCGCGCTCATCAAGGAACGGGCCTTCATCGTCGTGATGCCTGCTGTGATCTATCTCGCTGTCCGCGCCATTGGTCTGGCCGAGGAGGGCGGGGCCGCGCCCCGCCTCCGGCTCGCGATCCCGATCATGGCCGCGATCTCGCCGGTCCTGTTCCTGGGCGAATACACCAAGGACCGGGAGCACTGGGGCGAGGCGCGGGCGCTGATACGGGAGGCGGGGCAAGCATGCGCCGGCGCTCAGGTCGTCGCGTTCAACCGGGTCTCAGAGCAGGCGGCGGACTTTCACCCCTATGTGACCCGCATGGCGCTGCGGGACGCGGCCGCGGGCGGCAGTGACCTCGAGATCATCGACGCAGACGATATTATTGCGGGCCGCGCCGCCGCGCCGCCGCCCAGCTCGTGTCCGGTCAAAGCGGTCGCCATTGGGTTGGGCCGCGGGGACGCAGCGCTTCAGGCCGAGGCGCGGGCGCGGCTTGCGGCAGCGGGCGTGCCGCTCGATCGGCTGGCGGAGCGGATGTTTGGCGGGGGGCGTACGGTCGTCTACGAGGCCATCGATTCCGCCTCCTATCCGTAGTCCAAAGGGGCGCGCCGAAAGGCCGCTTTCGCCGCCTTGACCTACGGGGGCTCTCTCCCTATTTTCCGCGCCTTCGTTCCGGGGGGCCTCGCGCCCGCATTGGCGCGCGCCCTCGAGACGGACCAAGTAGAACCCCACCCGGGCGCGCATCTTGGCATCTTCGGATCGCGGTCTCGCAGAAGAGAGGCCGGGCGGTTCGGGGACGAGCCAAGCGCGCTTATTGATGTAGCCGAAGCGAAGAAGACGAATGCCGACGATCAACCAACTGATCCGCAAGCCGCGCAGCCCAAAGCCCGTGCGCAACAAGTCGCCGGCCCTGCAGGGCAGCCCGCAGCGCCGCGGCGTTTGCACCCGCGTCTATACGACGAC